>NZ_BAAGZJ010000067.1:0-43161 GCF_054778635.1 Nocardiopsis nanhaiensis | reverse complement strand
CCGCCTCCAGCTGCGCCAGACGCAGCAGTATCGAAAGCTGGGCCTGTTCCATGTCCTCGAACACCTGCGAGATCACGTCCAGGACCTGGCCAGCTGCTCCGGTCGGGGGCACCTCCGCCATCTCCGAGGCGATCTTTCCCCGGGCGGTGCGCGTGGCGGCCACGGCGGGGGTGTTTCCCGCCGCATTCCCGCACTGCCCGAAAGAAGAAGTCATACCCTAAGGATGCCAAGAAAGGCCCAGAAAGGACCTATCCTGGAGGTGATAACACCCTTACCAGGCCACCCCGACCCGCCTTTCCCATTCCCCGGAAAGAAGCCTTCCAGGAAAGGGACCCAGCCTCCCTTGGCCGCATTCCTGGGCAAAGCGGACAAATGTGTTCCAGTATGGGAATGATCTTGCTCCTGTCGCCGGTCTCGACGGCCGAGGGTGGAGCTAGGGGCAAGATCATCGGGGTTTTCGCCGCGAGCATTGACCAGCCGCGACACCCGCAACCGGTGGGCTCCGGTGGAGTGGCCCACCCGGCCGCAGGCCGCGCTGTTCGGGGTTTTCGCCGCGCACCTTGACCGGCCGCGACACCCGACCCGTCGACGCTCCGGCGCAGGGGCAGGCATCGGCCGCCAGGCCGAGGGGATTCCGTTTTTCGGGCGGAGCCCGAAATGGCATGGACCTCGACCACCCGTCCCCCTTTCCCGATAGCCGCCAACCCGCCGTCGTAGCGGAGCGGGTCAAGGTGGAGCGCCGTTGACGCGCGAAGCGCCCGACGGCGACGACCTTGACGCGCGCAGCGGAGACGGCCACAATCATGCGGCGGGAAAGGAGGGAACCCTAAGCCAACAGGGAAACCCCGACTGTCGCCACCCGAAAATCCCAGGCTGCGCCTGGGGTGCGGAAGTAACCCATGCCAAATAAATAGAATCCCTCAAGGTAGTATTTGGCATCCTTTGGTTCCTGTTGGAGCCTCAGTGCTTCCGTGCCTCAGTGCTTCCGTGCCTCAGCGCCTCCGTGCGTCAGTGCCTCCGTACCTCCGTGCCTCTGCTCCTTCGGGCTTCCGGGCTTCCGGGCCTTCGGCTTCTACTGACCCTCAGCGGCAGGATCTGTGATGGGTTCTGGCTCGCTGGCGATCCAGTGGTCGACGCCGGAGAGGAGCTCCTTCTTGAGGGAGTCCGGGGCTCCGGCACCTCGGATGGACATGCGGGCGAGGTCGGCGATCTCGTGGTCGGAGAAGTCGAACACCTCGCGGGTGATCTGGTACTGCTCCAGGAGCCTGGGACCGAACAGGAGCGGGTCGTCGGTGCCGAGGGCGATGGGAGCTCCCGCCGCGTAGAGCTTGCGGAGGGGTAGGTGGTCCAGTTCCTCGATGACGCCGAGGCCCACGTTGGAGGTCGGGCAGATCTCGAGGGTGACCTCCTGGGTGGCGATGCGCTCCAGGAGGTAGGGGTCCTCGACGGCGCGGACGCCGTGGCCGATCCGGTCGGCGTCGAGCTCGTCCAGGCACTCGCGGATGCTGCGGGGGCCGTTGAGCTCACCGCCGTGGGGCGCGGAGAGGAGACCGGCCCGCTTGGCGATGCGGAAGGCACCCTCGAACTCTCGGGCGCGGCCGCGGCGTTCGTCGTTGTTCAGGCCGAACGACACGACCCCCTTGCCGCTGTACTGGCGGGCCAGCCGGGCGAGCGCCTTGGCGTCGAGGGGGTGCTTGGTGCGGTTGGCGGCGACCATCAGGCCGATGTGGACGCCGGTGTCGCGCTCGGCGGCCTGGGCCGCGTCCAGGATGAGTTCGAGGGTCGCGGTGAGCCCGTCGAAGAGGGACGCGTAACCGCTCGGGTCCACCTGGATCTCCAGCCACCGGGAGCCCGCGGACCTCTCGTCTTCAGCGGCCTCGCGCAGGAGCCGGTGGATGTCCTCGGGCTTGCGGAGCACGGAGCGGGCGATGTCGTAGAGGCGCTGGAAGCGGAACCAACCCCGTTCGTCGGTGGCGCGGAGCTTGGGCGGCCACTCCTTGGCCAGGGCCTGGGGCAGGTGTACCCCCCGCTCCTCCGCCAACTCCACAAGGGTGTCGTGGCGCATCGAGCCGGTGAAGTGCAGATGCAGGTGTGCTTTGGGCAGCCGGTCCAATCGGCGAGCGGTGGTCGGTGTCTCCATGACGTAAGCCTGCCGCATGTGAGGCACCCAGCGGGCCATGATTGACCAACGCCACATTGACCAGCGTCACGGGTGGGGACACACGAACGCGCCCCGTGCTCGGCACGGGGCGCGTTCCGGCGTGGGAAGCTACTTGGCCTCGGCCAGGAGCCGTTGGACGCGGCCGACGCCCTCCGCCAGGTCTTCGTCGCTGAGCGCGTAGGACAGGCGCAGGTAACCGGGGGTACCGAAGGCCTCGCCCGGCACCACGGCGACCTCGGCCTCCTCGAGGATGATCTCGGCCAGCTCGGTGGAGCTCCGTGGCGTCTTACCGCGGATCTCCTTGCCGAGAACCCCCTTCACCGACGGGTAGGCGTAGAACGCACCCTCGGGCTCGGGGCAGACGACGCCGTCGATCTCGTTGAGCATCCGCACGATGGTCTGGCGGCGCCGGTCGAAGGACTTCTTCATCTCCTCGACCGCGGTGAGGTCGCCGGTGACTGCGGCCAGCGCGGCGGCCTGCGAGACGTTCGCGACGTTCGATGTGGCGTGCGACTGCAGGTTGCTCGCGGCCTTGACGATGTCCTTCGGGCCGATGATCCACCCCACACGCCAGCCGGTCATCGCGTACGTCTTGGCGACGCCGTTGACGATGACGGTGCGGTCGGCGATCTCGGGGACCTCGACGGGCAGCGAGGAGAACTCGGCGTCGCCGTAGACCAGGTGCTCGTAGATCTCGTCGGTGAGTACCCACAGGCCGTTCTCGTTCGCCCACTGACCGACCGCGCGGACCTGCTCGCGCGGGTAGACGGCGCCGGTCGGGTTCGAGGGGGAGACGAACACCAGGACCTTGGTGCGGTCGGTGCGAGCGGCCTCGAGCTGTTCGACACTGGCCATGTAGCCGGTGCTCTCGTCGGTGACGACGAAGACCGGGACACCGCCCGCGAGCTTGATGGACTCGGGGTAGGTGGTCCAGTACGGGGCGATCACGATGACCTCGTCGCCCGGGTCGAGCATGGCGGCGAAGGCCTCGTAGATGGCCTGCTTGCCGCCGTTGGTCACCAGGACCTGGGCGGGGTCGACCTCGTAGCCGGAGTCACGCTTGGTCTTCTCGGCGATGGCCTTCTTCAGCTCGGGAAGGCCACCGGCGGGGGTGTAGCGGTGGAAGCGGGGCTCGCGGGCAGCGGCCACGGCGGCGTCGACGATGTAGTCGGGGGTCGGGAAGTCCGGTTCTCCCGCGCCGAAACCGATGACGGCACGGCCCTCCGCCTTCATGGCCTTGGCCTTGGCGTCCACCGCGAGGGTGGCGGACTCGGAGATGGCGCTGATACGTGCAGAGACACGGGGTCGGTCAGTCATGTTGCCCATGTTGTCATGCCCTCGCGAGACGGTTTGGCCGGAGTGGTGGAGAGGGCATACACTCATCCGCGTCGGCCGGTCGTTACGGAGGCGTCACACCTTTTCGGGTGTGCGGTAGTACTCAGGACCGGCTATGGTGGGAACGCAGTTTCCGCTAAGGGCAGTGGCTCAATTGGCAGAGCACCGGTCTCCAAAACCGGCGGTTGGGGGTTCGAGTCCCTCCTGCCCTGCAAGTCCGCACGCGGGACCGGGGTGGCGATTTCTCGCCACCCCGCCGCGGGGGCGAGGAACTACGGGGAATTTGAAGCAGCCCGCGACCCTAAGGACCCCAGGTGACTCAGACTGACGCCGACGCCAAGCCCGAGAAGGAGCCCGCGCGTCGTACCGGTCCGGTGACGTTCACCAAGCAGGTCGTCGGCGAGCTGCGCAAGGTCCGCTGGCCCACGCGTAAGGAACTGGTCACCTACACCATCGTCGTCATGGTGTTCGTGGTGATGGTCCTCTCCTACGTCTCTCTTCTCGACTACGCTTTCGGTGAGGCTGTGACCTGGCTTTACAGCAACTTCGGCCGTCCTGAGGGCGTCGAAGCCGTCCCTGAGGGCATGCCTGAGGGCGTTCCCGAGGGCCCCTAAGCCCCCCATTCCGGGGCGCCTCTCGACGGTGGCCGTTTTCACGGCCTTGGCCCCGCTCGTCCGCGCGTTGGTCCCGTGTCGCCCGGAGAGACCGTAAGCTGGCACAACTGGGTTCGACGCACGGCCTGTTCGGTGTGCGTCGCACGCACTAGCGAATCCGACGAGAGAAAGAGCAGCCGTGTCCGAGTCCCCACTGACCTCTGACGACTTCCCCGAAGAGGAGCCGGATCAGTCGTCGGCGGAAGAGACCGGCCTGGCGGGCGAGCTGTCCGAGGAAGCGGTCGAGCAGGCCGACGCAGACAGCCCGGAGCCGGCCGAAGAGGCCGACGGGAGCACTGAAGGGGCCGATGAGGCCGAAGCGGAGCCCGAGCTGCCCCGTCTCGACCCCGTCGAGGAGTTCAAGAACGAGCTCGTCCTGCTGCCCGGCGACTGGTACGTCGTGCACACCTACGCGGGCTATGAGAAGCGGGTCAAGGCCAACGTCGAGAGCCGCACCCAGTCCCTCAACATGGAGGAGTTCATCTTCCAGGTCGAGGTTCCCGAGCACGAGGTCACCGAAGTCAAGAGCGGTAAGCGCCAGCAGGTCACCGAGAAGGTCCTGCCCGGTTACGTGCTCGTCCGCCTGGACCTGACGGACGAGTCCTGGTCGGCCATCCGGAACACCCCCGGTGTCACCGGCTTCGTGGGTCTGTCCAACAAGCCGGCTCCGCTGAGCCTCTCCGAGGTCGCCAAGCTGCTGGCGCCCGAGCCGGAGGAGGAGCCGGAGCAGGCCCAGCAGGCCGCGGCCACCGGTGGCAGTGCCGAGCCCCGTTCCGACGTCGCATACGAGGTCGGCGAGTCCGTCACGGTCATGGAGGGTCCGTTCGCGACCCTGCCGGCCACCGTCAGCGAGATCAACCCGGACACCCAGAAGCTCAAGGTGCTGGTGTCGATCTTCGGTCGTGAGACCCCGGTCGAGCTCTCGTTCAATCAGGTCTCCAAGATCTGATTCGCCCGGACCAGTTGTCCGGACGACGTAGACTTGGTAGGTCCGCCCGTTTCCGGGCGGACCTACTGTCGCGTGTACCACCTCGGTGGTGCGCGCCCCGGCCCGTCCGGTCCCGACGGGCCGTGACTCCGCGCTCCGCCGCGGAAAGCCTCCTTCGGCAGCGGTGCCGCCGTGCCCTCGTGGCAGGGGAGCACCGTCAGGGAGGCAGGGGCCGGCACACAACGCAGATCAGGCAAAGGACCCGATATGCCTCCGAAGAAGAAGCTTGCCGCACTCGTCAAGGTGCAGCTCCCCGCCGGTCAGGCGACCCCGGCGCCGCCCGTCGGTACCGCTCTCGGTCCGCACGGCGTCAACATCATGGACTTCTGCAAGCAGTACAACGCTGCTACTGAGGGCCAGCGCGGCAGCGTCATCCCCGTCGAGATCTCCATCTACGAGGACCGCTCCTTCAGCTTCATCACCAAGACGCCTCCGGCGCCGAAGCTGATCCTGAA
The DNA here is from genome assembly GCF_054778635.1 of Nocardiopsis nanhaiensis. NCBI lineage: Bacteria > Bacillati > Actinomycetota > Actinomycetes > Streptosporangiales > Nocardiopsidaceae > Nocardiopsis > Nocardiopsis nanhaiensis. The sequence goes on along the minus strand of NZ_BAAGZJ010000067.1, from coordinate 37,569 downwards.
GGCCGCGGGTATCGACAAGGCCGCCACGGACCCGGGCCGCAACACCGCCGGGAGCATCACCGCCGACCAGGTCCGTGAGATCGCGCAGACGAAGCTGCCCGACCTCAACACCGACGACATCGAAGCCGCGGAGAAGATCGTCACCGGTACCGCCCGCTCGATGGGCATCCAGGTCAAGTAGCTCTCCGCGCGGTCGCTCAGGCCGCGGAAGCTCGACGGCAAGAACCACAGTGGCAGGGCCAGGCGCTGGCCCGGAGACCACATGTTCCTGTAGGAGAACAGCGTGAAGCGCAGCAAGAACCACCGTCAGGCGAACAACCTGGTGGACCGTGACCGGCTCTACAGCCCCGCCGAGGCCGTGCAGCTGGCCAAGGACACCACCAAGGTCAAGTTCGACGCGACCGTCGAGGTCGCCCTGCGTCTGGGCGTCGACCCGCGCAAGGCCGACCAGATGGTCCGCGGCACCGTGAACCTGCCGAACGGCACCGGCAAGACCGCTCGGGTCCTGGTCTTCGCGACCGGTGAGCGTGCCGAGCAGGCTCGTGCCGCTGGCGCCGACATCATCGGCGACGACGAGATGGTCGAGAAGGTCCAGAACGGCTTCCTCGACTTCGACGCCGTCGTGGCCACCCCGGACCTCATGGGCAAGGTCGGCCGCCTCGGCCGCGTGCTCGGTCCGCGTGGCCTCATGCCCAACCCCAAGACGGGCACCGTCACCCCGGACGTGGCCAAGGCCGTGACCGACATCAAGGGCGGCAAGATCGAGTTCCGCGTGGACCGCCACGGGAACCTGCACTTCATCATCGGCAAGGTGTCGTTCGACAACGACAAGCTGGTGGAGAACTACCAGGCCGCGATCGACGAGGTGCAGCGCCTCAAGCCGTCCGCGGCCAAGGGCCGCTACGTCAAGAAGGCCGTGGTCACCACCACGATGGGCCCGAGCATCCCGCTCGAGGCCTAGTCTCTCTTGGCCTGAAGGCCTGAGCGAAACTGGCCTGACCGCCGCGGGCCCCGTCACCTCTGGGGGAGCGGGGCCCGTCGCGTGTCGCGGATCACCGGTCATGTGTGCCTCATGTGTTCGAGCACCTCCGGGAGTCCGCTATTGTTGGTAATTGCCGAAGACCGCTGGTCGTCACCCGATCGGGTGACCTAAGGACCCATCCACGATGGGCGCCCGCGCAGGTGTCACCAGAGCTTTCCCGTTCCCGGGTTCGTGCCAGTCGCGAGCTGAGAACGCGGACATGCCCCGTGCGCCTCGCGCCCGGGGCTTTTTCTCGTGCAGACGCCGATCGTGGGAGTCCTTGGGAATCGCCAGCGTTCACTGTTGGAAGGAGTCCCATGGCGAGGCCGGACAAGGCAGCCGCGGTCGCCGAACTCTCGAACGAGCTTCGTGAGTCGAACGGCGCCGTGCTGACCGAATACCGGGGGCTCAGTGTCGCGCAGATCTCTGAACTGCGTCACAGCCTCGGCCAGACTGCGCGTTTTCGCATCGTCAAGAACACGCTGACCAAGATCGCGGTCAAGGACGCCGGTGTCGACGAGCAGATCAGCGATCTGCTCGAGGGCCCGTCCGCCATCGCCTTCGTCCACGGGGACGTTGTCGAGGCCGCCAAGGGTCTGCGTGACTTCTCGAAGAAGAACTCGTCCCTGGTGATCAAGGGCGGCCTCATCGACGGCAAGTCGATGGCCGCCGAGGACATCAGCAAGCTGGCCGACCTGGAGTCCCGAGAGGTTCTCCTCTCGAAGCTGGCGGGTGCGCTCAAGGCCAAGCAGGGCCAGGCCGCCGCCGTCTTCCAGGCGCTGCCCTCCAAGACTGTGCGTCTCGCGCAGGCTCTGGCGGACAAGCGCAACGAGGAAGCCGCTTAAACCTTTTGAACCACGGCGGGTGCCTACAGCGCCCGGCCACTGGCTCGCACGATGCGCCGTCGGGCGCGCGTGTCGTTAGAGAAAGAGAGATCGCACCATGGCGAAGCTCAGCAACGAGGACCTGCTTGCCGCGTTCGAGGAGATGACCCTCCTTGAGCTGTCCGAGTTCGTGAAGCAGTTCGAGGACAAGTTCGACGTCACCGCCGCCGCGCCGGCCGCCGTCGCCGTCGCCGGCCCCGCCGCCGGTGGCGCCGCCGAGGAGGTCGAGGAGCAGAGCGAGTTCGACGTCGTCCTCGAGAGCGCTGGCGACAAGAAGATCCAGGTCATCAAGGAGGTCCGCGGCCTCACGAGCCTGGGTCTCAAGGAGGCCAAGGACCTCGTCGACAACGCCCCGAAGGCTCTGCTCGAGGGCGTCAGCAAGGACAACGCGGACAAGGCCAAGGAGGCCCTCGAGGGCGCCGGCGCCACCGTCACCCTCAAGTAGTCCTCCGCGGGCCTCAGATGTCCGCTGGTCTGCGTCAGGCGGCCGTTCCTCCTCCGGGAGGGGCGGCCGCTTTCTTGTGCCCTACGGTCCCGGACACGGGCCCCGTGTCCGGGACCGGCCGGGTTGCGGGGGTACCGGGGTGGTGCCGGAGCGGTGCCGAGGATTCGGTCGGTCGCGAACCCCGAGGTTCCGGACCGGATTCGATGCCCGAACGTCTCAGGGTGGTGCGGTCCTACGTCCCGTATGTCGTGAACAATGCCGTGTCTGACCTGCTGCGAGCTGGGTGATGTGCGAAGCTGAGGCGGTTCGAGGGCGCAACGCCGGGTCTCCCGTGTGCGAACTGTCCCTGGGACGCGATAATCTCCCGTCCCGGGAATCTTGACGGTGCCCGGATCGAGTGTTTACCCGCCTTGGGCGGGGGAACTTCTCCGGGTGTCCGTTGGCTCACATCCCCCGTGGGGCCAGGGCAGGCGCGCTGTTTCACCCTGATGGTCCAGGGCCTTCCCCCGGGGGGTGCGGGCTTGACGGATCGCCCTCGAGGGGTGATCCTGCCGGTGTCGTGAGTGGCGCTGTGGACCGTGAGTGGACAGCGGTGTGGTGTTCGGCTACACTGCTCTTTTGCGCTGCCCTTTGGTGATCCCTGTGCTGGTGTACGGCTTCCGCCATCCCAAATTCTGGATCCGGAAAGCCCGTTCCCGCTCGATGTGACCGTCTCAACCGCGTTGCGGCGGTCCTTCTCGTGACGGATCGTCTGGCGTGCGCGCTTCAACCGCCACAAGCCTTCGGAAGGACCCCTGTTGGCAGCCTCGCGCAACGCCTCCGCTAACGCCCTTGGTCCGCACCGCGTTTCTTTCGCCCGTATCCAGGAGCCCCTCGAGGTTCCCAACCTTCTGGCCCTGCAGACCGAGTCGTTCGACTGGCTGCTTGGCAACGACGCGTGGAAGACCCGGGTCGAGACGGCCCGCAATGCTGGCCGCAAGGACGTTCCGGAGCAGTCCGGTCTCGAAGAGATCTTCGAGGAGATCAGTCCGATCGAGGACTTCTCGGGCACGATGTCGCTGTCGTTCCGCGACCATCGGTTCGAGCCGCCCAAGTACTCCGAGGAGGAGTGCAAGGACAAGGACATGACCTACTCCGCCCCGATGTTCGTCACGGCGGAGTTCATCAACAACGACACCGGTGAGATCAAGAGCCAGACGGTGTTCATGGGCGACTTCCCGCTCATGACCGTCAAGGGCACCTTCATCATCAACGGCACCGAGCGCGTTGTCGTGTCCCAGTTGGTCCGGTCTCCGGGTGTGTACTTCGACAAGTCCGTCGACAAGACCTCGGACAAGGACCTGTTCGGCTGCAAGGTCATCCCGTCTCGCGGCGCCTGGCTGGAGTTCGAGGTCGACAAGCGCGACTTCGTCGGCGTCCGCATCGACCGCAAGCGCAAGCAGGGCGTCACGGTCCTGCTCAAGGCGCTGGGCTGGACCACCGACCAGATCCTGGAGCGCTTCGGCCAGTACGAGTCGATCCGCAACACCCTGGAGAAGGACCCCACCGCGGGTACCGACGACGCGCTGCTGGACATCTACCGCAAGCTGCGTCCGGGTGAGCCGCCCACGAAGGAGTCGGCCCAGGCGCTGCTGGAGAACCTCTACTTCAACCCCAAGCGCTACGACCTGGCCAAGGTCGGCCGGTACAAGATCAACAAGAAGCTTGGTCTGGACACCGACTACACCCAGGGCACCCAGACCGAAGAGGACATCGTCTCCACGATCGACTACCTCGTGCGCCTGCACGCGGGTGAGGTGGAGAAGGAGACCGACCTCGGTCCGCGCCCGATCGAGACCGACGACATCGACCACTTCGGCAACCGTCGTCTCCGTACCGTCGGCGAGCTCATCCAGAACCAGGTCCGCCTGGGGCTGGCCCGGATGGAGCGTGTCGTCCGCGAGCGGATGACCACCCAGGACGTCGAGGCCATCACGCCGCAGACCCTGATCAACATCCGTCCCGTCGTGGCCTCCATCAAGGAGTTCTTCGGGACCTCGCAGCTGTCCCAGTTCATGGACCAGACCAACCCGCTCGCGGGTCTGACCCACAAGCGTCGCCTCTCGGCGCTGGGTCCGGGCGGTCTGTCCCGCGAGCGCGCGGGTTTCGAGGTCCGAGACGTTCACCCGTCCCACTACGGCCGTATGTGCCCGATCGAGACGCCTGAGGGCCCGAACATCGGTCTGATCGGCTCGCTCGCCGCCTACGGTCGTGTGAACTCCTTCGGTTTCGTGGAGACCCCGTACCGCAAGGTGATCGACGGTCGCATCTCCGACGAGGTCTACTACCTGACCGCTGACGAAGAGGACCTCTACGTCATCGCTCAGGCCAACACGCCGATGAACCCGGACGGCACCTTCGCCGAGCGCGGCGTGCTCGTCCGCCGCAAGGGTGGCGAGTTCGAGCAGGTCAGCACCGACGAGGTCGACTACATGGACGTGTCGCCGCGCCAGATGGTGTCGGTCGCCACCGCCATGATCCCGTTCCTCGAGCACGACGACGCCAACCGCGCGCTCATGGGCTCCAACATGCAGCGCCAGGCCGTGCCGCTGCTCCGCGCCGAGTCGCCGTTCGTCGGCACCGGTATGGAGTACCGCGCCGCGACCGACGCCGGCGAGGTCATCGTCGCGGAGAAGGCGGGTGTCGTCGAGGACGTCACCGCCGACTTCGTCACCGTGATGGCCGACGACGGTTCGCGCAACACGTACCGCATGGGCAAGTTCCAGCGCTCCAACCAGGGCACCTGCTTCAACCAGCGCCCCATCGTGGCCGATGGCCAGCGCGTTGAGGCCAAGCAGGTCCTCGCCGACGGCCCGTCCACGGACCAGGGCGAGATGTCGCTGGGCAAGAACCTCCTCGTCGCGTACATGTCCTGGGAAGGGCACAACTACGAGGACGCGATCATCCTCTCCCAGCGTCTGGTGCAGGACGACGTCCTCTCCTCGATCCACATCGAGGAGCACGAGGTCGACGCCCGCGACACCAAGCTGGGCCCGGAAGAGATCACCCGTGAGATCCCCAACGTCAGCGACGAGGTCCTGGCCGACCTCGACGACCGGGGCATCATCCGCATCGGTGCCGAGGTCGTTGACGGCGACATCCTCGTCGGCAAGGTCACGCCCAAGGGCGAGACCGAGCTGACCCCGGAGGAGCGCCTGCTGCGCGCCATCTTCGGTGAGAAGGCCCGAGAGGTCCGTGACACCTCCCTGAAGGTGCCGCACGGCGAGACCGGCAAGGTCATCGGCGTGCGCGTGTTCAGCCGCGAGGACGGTGACGAGCTCGCCCCGGGCGTCAACGAGATGGTCCGCGTCTACGTCGCCCAGAAGCGCAAGATCACCGACGGTGACAAGCTCGCCGGCCGCCACGGCAACAAGGGTGTCATCGCGAAGATCCTGCCCCAGGAGGACATGCCCTTCCTGGAGGACGGCACCCCGGTCGACATCATCCTCAACCCGCTGGGCGTGCCCGGCCGAATGAACGTCGGCCAGGTACTGGAGGTCCACCTCGGGTGGCTGGCCAAGAACGGCTGGTTGGTCGAGGGCATGGAGGAGGCCTGGCAGGAGTCGCTGCACGAGATCGGGGCGGCCGAGGTCGAGCCGAACTCCCGTGTGGCCACGCCGGTCTTCGACGGCCTGCACGGCGACGAGCTCAGCGGCCTCATCAGGTCGGTCCGCCCGAACAAGGACGGCAACCGCCTCATCAACAACGACGGCAAGGCCCTCCTGTTCGACGGCCGCACCGGTGAGCCCTTCGCCGAGCCGATCTCCGTCGGCTACAAGTACATCCTGAAGCTCCACCACCTCGTGGACGACAAGATCCACGCCCGCTCCACCGGTCCGTACTCGATGATCACCCAGCAGCCGCTGGGCGGTAAGGCGCAGTTCGGCGGTCAGCGCTTCGGTGAGATGGAGGTCTGGGCGCTGGAGGCCTACGGCGCCGCCTACGCGCTCCAGGAGCTGCTCACCATCAAGTCCGACGACGTGGTGGGTCGCGTCAAGGTCTACGAGGCCATCGTCAAGGGCGAGAACATCCCCGAGCCGGGCATCCCTGAATCCTTCAAGGTGCTCATCAAGGAGATGCAGTCGCTCTGTCTGAACGTGGAGGTGCTGTCCAGTGACGGTATGTCCATCGAGATGCGGGACAGCGACGAGGACGTCTTCCGCGCGGCGGAAGAACTGGGAATCGACCTGGGTCGGCGGGAGCCGAGCAGTGTCGAAGAGGTCTAACTTCCGCATTCTTCGAGAGCAGGGGACGAATTAAGTGCTCGACGTCAACTTCTTCGACGAGCTGCGCATCGGTCTCGCCACGGCCGACGACATCCGCCAGTGGTCGCACGGCGAGGTCAAGAAGCCCGAAACCATCAACTACCGCACCCTCAAGCCCGAGAAGGACGGACTCTTCTGCGAGAAGATCTTCGGTCCGACCCGGGACTGGGAGTGCTACTGCGGTAAGTATAAGCGCGTCCGCTTCAAGGGCATCATCTGTGAGCGCTGCGGCGTCGAGGTGACCCGCGCCAAGGTGCGCCGTGAGCGGATGGGCCACATCGAGCTGGCCGCTCCCGTGACGCACATCTGGTACTTCAAGGGTGTGCCGTCCCGCCTGGGCTACCTGCTGGACCTGGCGCCGAAGGATCTCGAGAAGATCATCTACTTCGCCGCCTACATGGTCACGTGGGTGGACACCGATGCCCGCGAGCGCGACCTTCAGTCGCTCGAGGCCCGGATCTCAGTCGAGAAGCAGCACCTGGAGCAGCGCCGCGACTCGACCATCGAGGAGCGCCACCGCAAGCTCGAGGCCGACCTGGCCGAGCTCGAGGAGCAGGGCGCCAAGGGCGACGCTCGCCGCAAGGTGCGCGAGGGTGCTGAGCGCGAGATGCGCCAGCTGCGCGACCGCGCCCAGCGTGAGATCGACCGCCTCGACGAGGTCTGGAGCCGGTTCAAGAACCTCAAGGTCCAGGACCTCGAGGGCGACGAGATGCTCTACCGCGAGATGCGGGACCGTTTCGGGAAGTACTTCCGCGGAGGCATGGGCGCTCAGGCCATCCAGGACCGCCTGTCCAACTTCGAGCTGGACGCCGAGGCGGAGAAGCTCCGGGAGACCATCCGCACGGGCAAGGGCCAGAAGAAGGCCCGCGCCCTGAAGCGGCTCAAGGTCGTCTCGGCGTTCCTCAACACCACCAACAGCCCCATGGGCATGGTGCTGGACTGCATCCCGGTCATTCCGCCGGACCTGCGTCCGATGGTGCAGCTGGACGGTGGCCGCTTCGCGACCTCCGACCTCAACGACCTGTACCGCCGCGTCATCAACCGGAACAACCGCCTCAAGCGCCTGCTCGACCTCGGTGCCCCCGAGATCATCGTCAACAACGAGAAGCGGATGCTGCAGGAGGCCGTCGACGCGCTGTTCGACAACGGCCGCCGCGGCCGCCCGGTCACCGGTCCCGGTAACCGCCCGCTCAAGTCGCTGTCCGACATGCTCAAGGGCAAGCAGGGCCGTTTCCGTCAGAACCTGCTCGGTAAGCGCGTCGACTACTCCGGCCGTTCGGTCATCGTCGTCGGTCCGCAGCTGAAGCTGCACCAGTGCGGTCTGCCCAAGCAGATGGCCCTGGAGCTCTTCAAGCCGTTCGTGATGAAGCGCCTGGTCGACTTGAACCACGCGCAGAACATCAAGAGCGCCAAGCGCATGGTGGAGCGGTCCCGTCCGGTCGTGTGGGACGTCCTGGAAGAGGTCATCACCGAGCACCCGGTTCTGCTGAACCGTGCGCCGACGCTGCACCGCCTGGGCATCCAGGCCTTCGAGCCGCAGCTGGTCGAGGGCAAGGCCATCCAGATCCACCCGCTCGTGTGCACCGCGTTCAACGCGGACTTCGACGGTGACCAGATGGCCGTGCACCTGCCGCTGTCCGCCGAGGCCCAGGCCGAGGCGCGGCTGCTGATGCTGGCCACCAACAACATCCTCAAGCCGTCCGACGGCAAGCCCGTGACCATGCCCACCCAGGACATGATCATCGGTCTGTACTACCTGACGACGGAGAAGGCCGGAGCGATCGGCGAGGGCCGCGCGTTCCGCTCCCCGGCCGAGGCCATCATGGCCTACGACCTGGGAGACCTGGACCTGCAGGCCCGGATCCAGCTGCGTATCGCCGACGGTGCTCCAGCGCCGAAGGACTGGACGCCGCCGGAGGGCTGGGAGCAGGACGACGTCTACGTGCTGGAGACCACCCTGGGTCGGTACCTCTTCAACGAGGCCACCCCGGTCGACTACCCGTACGTCAACTTCCAGGTGGGCAAGAAGCAGATCTCGACGCTGGTCAACGACCTCGCCGAGAACTACGCCAAGGTCCAGGTCGCCACGACCCTGGACGCCCTGAAGGACGCCGGTTACCGCTGGGCCACCCGGTCCGGTCTGACCATCGGTATCGAGGACGTCGTCGCGCCACCGCGCAAGGCCGAGATCCTCGGCGGGTACGAGCGCAAGGCGGACAAGATCCAGCGCGAGTACGATCGCGGTCTGATCACCGACGACGAGCGCCGTCAGGAGCTCACCGAGGTCTGGACCCAGGCCACGGGCGAGGTCGCCCAGAACATGGAGGACAACTTCCCCGCCGACAACCCGGTGTGGATGATGGTCCAGTCCGGTGCGCGCGGTAACCCGATGCAGGTGCGTCAGATCGCGGGTATCCGTGGTCTGGTCTCCAACACCAAGGGTGAGACGATCCCGCGCCCGATCAAGTCCTCCTACCGCGAGGGCCTGTCCGTGCTGGAGTACTTCATCTCCACGCACGGTCAGCGCAAGGGTCTGGCCGACACCGCCCTGCGTACCGCTGACTCGGGCTACCTGACCCGTCGTCTGGTGGACGTCGCGCAGGACGTCATCGTCCGGGAGATCGACTGCGGCACCGACCGCTCGCTCTGGCACGAGATCGGTGAGAAGAACGCCGCGGGTGTCGTCGTGCGCAAGCACAACGTCGAGAACACCGGTTTCGGTCGGACCATCGCCGAGGACACGCTGGACTCGGACGGCAAGCTCATCCTGCCGGCGCTCAGCGACACCTCGGAGCAGAACATCGACAAGCTGGTCGCCCACGGGCTCACCCGCGTGCGTATCCGCTCGTCGCTGACCTGTGAGGCGAAGATCGGTGTCTGCACCACCTGCTACGGCCGCTCCATGGCGACCGGTAAGCCGGTGGATGTCGGTGAGGCGATCGGTATCATCGCGGCCCAGTCCATCGGTGAGCCCGGTACCCAGCTGACCATGCGTACGTTCCACATGGGTGGTTCGGCCGGTCAGGACATCACCCACGGTCTGCCCCGTGTCCAGGAGCTCTTCGAGGCCCGCATCCCCAAGGGTGTGGCTCCGATCTCCGAGATGGAGGGCCGGATCCGGGTAGACGACACGGAGAAGAGCCGCAAGATCGTCGTCATCCCGGACGACGGCACGGACGAGATCGGCTACCCGGTGCCGATGCGTGCGCAGCTCCTGGTGAGCGACGGCGACCACGTCAAGGTCGGCCAGCAGCTCATCCAGGGTGCGATCAACCCGCACGAGGTTCTGCGCATCCAGGGCCCGCGCGCGGTGCAGCAGCACCTCGTGTCGGAGGTCCAGGAGGTGTACAAGTCGCAGGGTGTGTCCATCCACGACAAGCACATCGAGATCATCGTCCGCCAGATGCTCAAGCGGGTGAACATCCTGGAGTCGGGTGACACCGAGCTGCTGCCCGGCGAAATGGTCGAGCGGCCCAAGTTCGAGCGGATCAACCGACGCGTCGTGTCCGAAGGCGGCCAGCCGGCCGCCGGACGTCCGGTGCTGCTGGGTATCACCAAGGCCTCGCTGGCCACGGAGTCCTGGCTGTCGGCGGCCTCCTTCCAGGAGACCACCCGGGTGCTCACCGAGAACGCGATCCACGGCAAGAGCGACCCGCTGCTCGGCCTGAAGGAGAACGTCATCATCGGTAAGCTCATCCCGGCCGGTACGGGTATTCCGCAGTACCGCAACGTCCGGGTGGAGCCGACCGAGGAGGCCAAGGCCTCGATGTACTCGGTCTCCGGTTACGAAGAGCCCAGCGAGTACACCTTCGGTCAGGGGTCCGGCGAAGCCGTCCCGCTGGAGGAGTACGATTTCGGGCCGTACAACCGGTAAGCGTCAACCTGTACGTTGGCTGATCTGACGGCGGCGGTCAGCCACCCCCACACCGGGGGTGGCCCCGCCGCCGTTTCGTCGTTGTCGGTTCGTACACTGCTGTGTGAACGGGGAGAGGGCGCTACGGCGCCGGCGGGAGAGCAGGCAAGTGACTGAAAACGGGGGCGGAGCGCCGGGCAACCGGAGGTCCGAGGAGGACGCGGATTCGTGGTTCAAGCCCAGTGAGAACCGTTTCCGCACGCAGTCGGAGTATCAGGACCCCATGGAACAGGGGGACGGCGAGGGCTCGGAGCAGGGCGGAGCACCGTCCGGTGACGCGGTCTTCCCCGACAGCGGGGGTTACTCGGGGCTGAGCGCCTCGCGGCCGGCCATGGTGGAGCCCTATCCGGAGGCGTTGGGCGGGCCGCCCACCACGCCTCCGGTGCCACCGAGTGAAACCCAGGCCCCGTTCGTCCCGGGTGCGATCTCGTACCCGGGCGCGGGTAGCGAGGCCTACAAGCCGGTGACGCGGGTCCCCGGGGAGCCGGACCCGCTGGGGTTCCCCGAACCGAAGGGCTTCTCCGTGCCGGAGGAGGTCTCCGCGTCTGAGGGCTTCTCCGCACCGGAGGGGGTCTCCGCGTCTGAGGGCTTCCCTGAACCGGTCCAGGCCGAGGAGCCCTCGGAACCGGTGGAGCCCGAGGGGTACGCCCCGACCGGCGGTTACCCGGGTATCGCTGCGAGCGCACGGGTTCCACTGCCTCCGGAGGAGCCGGAAAACGAGCAGTCGTGGGCCGACGCTGCCACCGACACCGTGGGATCGTGGGAACTACAGTCCGACTCGTGGGCACCTCGGCCCGGCCAGGAGCAGCCGCGCGAACGGCGGGACACGGGTGGCCTGGACAGCTGGTCGCCGGCGCCGGACGAAGGGGACGACTGGGAGAGCGGAGGCGCCTGGAAGGGTGCCGGAACCACGGAACCCTGGGCTGAATCGTCGGTCCCGCAATGGACCGAGCCGACCCATACCCCGACCTACGGCGGGGACCGCTACGACGATGAGCTTTCACCGCCGTCCTCCGCGGCCGTGCCCTCCGACGAGGGCGGGATCGGTAGCGGCAGCGGCAACACGTGGGCCTTCGACCGCAACGATCCGCGCCTGCCGGACGTCGTCCGCGACGCGGAGCGGCGCCGCAAGGAGTCGGCACCGGAGGTTCCCTCTTTCACCGACTGGGGTCCCGCGCCGGCCGAGGACACCGCTGAGCCCCCGGCGGAGACCGACGACGGCCCCGACACGGGTGAGCTGTCCGCCGCCGTGGCGACCTCCACCGACCCCTTGGCCGCCATCGCCGACATGCAGTCGCGCGCGAAGGCCAAGGAGGTTCGGGACACCGGTGACGAGCCCGTTCCCGAGCCCGCGTGGGGTGAGGAGCCGCCCCGGTGGGAGAAACCGTGGGACGAGGCGCCCGTTGCTGAGCCCGCGTGGGGTGAGCGCCCCTGGGGTGAGGCACCCGCCGCCGAGCCCGCGTGGGGTGAGGAGCCGCCCCGGTGGGAGAAACCGTGGGACGAGGCGCCCGTTGCTGAGCCCGCGTGGGGTGAGCGCCCCTGGGGTGAGGCACCCGCCGCCGCTGACGACTCATGGCAGCCCGAGCAGCAGGGAGACACCCGGATGTTCCCGGCACCGGCCCCCGAGGAGGATCCCCTCGCACCGCGCGAGGCCCGAGAGCCCGAGGGCTACGGGACCGTCGGCACGCCCTGGTCCGAAGAGCCGCAGCACGGGTGGGGCCAGGAGAGCGATCAGGCCTACGACGAGCTGGGCCGGGACGAACGTACCTACGATGAACTGGGTTGGGACGACCGTGGCCCGCACGACCGTGCCCACGACGAGTTGGGCTATGGCGTCCATGACCGGGGTGATCCCGGCTTCGGGAGGACGGCCTACGATGAGCCGTCCTACGGTCAGTCCTCCTATGGTGAACCGTCCTACGGTGGAGCAGCCCAGGGGCAGCAGCCTTACGGCGAACCGGCATACGACGAGCTCGGCGCACCCGCGGAGGGCCGGAGCAGCATCGCACCCGGTGTGCCTTCCGATCTCGGTTCGGTGCCGTCCTACGGAGTGAGGCAAGCGGAGCCCGCCTTCGAGCCCCAGCCGGACTGGGACGCTGCGGAGCCCGGGGAGCCCTCGTTCGAGGCGGAGGAGCAGGAGCCGGAGTACGACGACGGCTTCACCCCGGCCGACTACGGGATGACGGAACAGCCCCGGACCTCCAAGCGGCGCCGGGACCGGGCGGTCGAGGACTTCCCGGGTTTCGACGACAGCCCTCTGGGCGGGGACGTGGGCGACGCCTACCCCGGTTATGACAGCATCGACTACCTGGCGGACACCGAGCCCGGAGCCAATGTCACCCTGTGGCTGGGTGTGGCGTCGCTGATCCCGGGCGTCGGTGTGATCACGGCGCTCCTTGCGCTGTTCGTCACCGGCCCCAAGGCCAAGAAGGCGATCGGTGAGTCGCGGGGCACACTGGACGGCCTCGGCCTGATCACCACGGGCACCGTCTTCTCGGTCGTCGGCATCGTCGTGACCGTGATTTCGGTCGCGATTCTGCTCGCGCTGTAGCGTCTCGGCCGCTTCTGGGGGATAATCAGTCCTCTGGGAGCGGCCGTTTAGGCATTACCGGCCCCTCAACCGCCTCTCGGCGGAAAACTTGGGGCGAAACGAGTCCGGAAGCGCGTAGACTGGTTCTGACCCACGGTTACGCGAGATCCGGTTCCGCTTGTTCTCGCCATGTCGCACACCGTTTTGACCGCTTGTTCGGTTAGCGGTAGCCTGTGTGATTGTGCCCGTGAGTCGACGGGTCACACGTGCGTGTGCGGCGCCCCGGGCCTCTTTCAGGACGGACGCAAGGCGCGCGGCGCATGTGAACCCCCTCCTGTGAATCGGCCGTTCGGTCGGGTGTGCATCCATCCACCATGCGTGGGAACGAGTGCGACACGCCCGACCCCGGGGGCCGGGGAGGTTCGGGAAATTCAGCAGGTCAATAGCGATATCGGCTACGAGAACCGGCGTAGGTCACGAGGAAGACGGAGACGCGGTGCCCACCATCCAGCAGCTGGTCCGCAAGGGCCGACAGGACAAGGTCGCAAAGAACAAGACCCCGGCGCTGAAGGGGAGTCCGCAGCGTCGTGGTGTGTGCACGCGTGTCTACACCACTACGCCGAAGAAGCCGAACTCCGCTCTGCGTAAGGTCGCTCGCGTCAAGCTGAGCAGCGGCATCGAGGTCACGGCCTACATCCCCGGCATTGGTCACAACCTCCAGGAGCACAGCATCGTGCTGGTGCGCGGCGGTCGTGTCAAGGACCTGCCGGGTGTCCGCTACCGAATTGTCCGCGGCTCGCTCGACACCCAGGGTGTCCGGGGCCGCAAGCAGGCCCGTAGCCACTACGGCGCCAAGAAGGAGAAGTAAGCATGCCGCGCAAGGGCCCGGCGCCGAAGCGCCAGCTCATCACCGACCCGGTTTACGGCTCGCCGCTCGTCACCGCACTGATCAACAAGGTGCTCCTCGACGGCAAGCGCTCCATCGCTCAGAGCGTCGTCTACGACGCCCTGGAAGGCGCCCGGGAGAAGACCGGTCAGGACCCGCTCGTTGTTCTCAAGCGAGGCCTGGACAACGTCAAGCCCGCGCTGGAGGTCCGCAGCCGCCGTGTCGGTGGCGCGACCTACCAGGTGCCGGTCGAGGTTCGCGCCTCCCGGTCCACCACGCTGGCCCTGCGCTGGCTGGTCTCTTACTCGCGCAAGCGTCGTGAGAAGACCATGACCGAGCGACTGATGAACGAGCTGGTCGACGCCAGCAACGGTCTGGGCGCGGCTGTCAAGAAGCGTGAGGACACGCACAAGATGGCCGAGTCGAACAAGGCCTTCGCCCACTACCGCTGGTAACCCCGCGGCGAATCGATTCCTTGAGACCTAGGGAAGACGAGCCTCATGGCTAAGACTTTGCTTGACCTGGCCAAGGTCCGCAACATCGGCATCATGGCCCACATCGACGCGGGCAAGACGACGACGACCGAGCGGATCCTCTACTACACCGGTGTCACCCACAAGGTGGGTGAGGTCCACGACGGCGCCGCCACGATGGACTGGATGAAGGAGGAGCAGGAGCGGGGTATCACCATTACCTCGGCTGCTACCACCACCCACTGGGACGACCACACGATCAACATCATCGACACGCCCGGCCACGTCGACTTCACGGTCGAGGTCGAGCGGTCGCTGCGCGTGCTCGACGGTGCCGTCGCCGTGTTCGACGCCAAGGAAGGCGTCGAGCCCCAGTCGGAGCAGGTCTGGCGCCAGGCCGACCGTTACAAGGTCCCGCGGATCTGCTTCGTCAACAAGATGGACAAGATCGGCGCCGAGTTCCAGCGCTGTGTCGACATGTTCCGTGAGCGCCTCGGCGCCAACGTCATGCCGATCCAGCTGAACATCGGTGCCGAGAGCGACTTCAAGGGCGTCATCGACCTCGTGAAGATGCAGGCCTACGTCTGGAACGACGAGGCCAAGCTCGGCGAGATGTACGAGACGGTCGACATCCCCGAGACCCACGTGGACGCCGCTCGCGAGGCGCGCGACCAGTTCATCGAGACGCTGGCCGAGGCCGACGACGAGATCATGGAGCTGTACCTCGAGGGCCAGGAGCCCACCGAGGAGCAGCTCGTCACGGCGATCCGTCGCGCCACCATCGCCGGCACCGCTGTTCCGGTGGTCTGCGGCACCGCGTTCAAGAACAAGGGCGTGCAGCCCCTGCTCGACGCGGTCATCGCCTACCTTCCCTCGCCCCAGGACGTCGACGCCATCGAAGGCCACGACCCCAAGGACGAGTCCGAGGAGACCAAGCTCGAGCGCAAGCCGAGCATCGACGAGCCGATGTCCGCCCTGGTCTTCAAGATCATGAGCGACCCGCACCTGGGCAAGCTGACCTACGTGCGCATCTACTCGGGTGTTCTCACCACCGGTACCCAGGTGCTCAACAGCCTGAAGGGCCGCAAGGAGCGCATCGGCAAGATCTACCGCATGCACTCGAACAAGCGTGAGGAGATCGCCGAGGCCGGCGCGGGCGACATCGTCGCTGTCATGGGTCTGAAGGACACCACGACCGGTGAGACGCTCTGCGAGCAGAGCTCGCCGATCGTCCTGGAGTCCATGACGTTCCCGGCTCCGGTCATCGAGGTGGCCATCGAGCCGAAGACCAAGAGCGACCAGGAGAAGCTGGGCATCGCGATCCAGCGTCTGGCCGACGAGGACCCCTCCTTCCAGGTGGCTTCGGACGAGCAGACCGGGCAGACCGTGATCTCCGGCATGGGTGAGCTGCACCTCGAGGTGCTCGTCAACCGCATGCGCGACGAGTTCAAGGTCGAGGCCAACATCGGTAAGCCCCAGGTGGCCTACCGCGAGACCGTTCGCAAGAAGGTTGAAGGCCACGTCTTCACCCACAAGAAGCAGACCGGTGGTTCGGGCCAGTTCGCCAAGGTCAAGATCGACCTCGAGCCGCTTGTCGCGGACGAGGGCAGCGACGCCTCCGGTTACGAGTTCGTCAACGCGGTTACCGGTGGCCGTATCCCGCGGGAGTACATCCCGTCCGTGGACGCCGGCTGCCAGGAGGCCGCGGAGCTGGGTGTGCTCGCGCACTACCCGCTCGTCGGCATCAAGGTGACGCTGCAGGACGGTCAGTACCACGAGGTCGACTCCTCCGAGATGGCGTTCAAGACCGCTGGCTCGATGGCCTTCAAGGAGGCTGTCAAGCTCGCCAAGCCTGCGCTGCTCGAGCCGGTCATGGCCGTCGAGGTCACCACGCCCGAGGAGTACATGGGCGATGTGATCGGTGACCTGAACTCCCGCCGTGGACAGATTCAGTCCATGGACGAGCGTTCCGGCGTCCGCCTCGTCAAGGCCCAGGTGCCCCTCTCGGAAATGTTCGGCTACGTGGGTGACCTGCGCAGCCGTACGCAGGGTCGAGCCAACTACTCGATGGTGTTCGACTCCTACGCGGAGGTTCCGTCCGCTGTCGCCCAAGAAATTGTGGCGAAGGTTCGCGGCGAGTAGTCGCGAACACGTAACCAGGCTGTGCCCCGCGTCTGCGGGGTTACACCACAGTCAAATAGTTCTGTACGTCTAGGAGACTTCCAGTGGCGAAGGAAAAGTTCGAGCGGACTAAGCCGCACGTCAACATCGGCACCATCGGTCACATTGACCACGGCAAGACCACGCTGACCGCGGCCATCACCAAGGTGCTGCACGACGCGTACCCGGAGCTGAACCCGTTCACCCCGTTTGAGGACATCGACAACGCTCCTGAGGAGCGCGAGCGCGGTATCACCATCTCCGTGGCTCACGTCGAGTACCAGACGCAGGAGCGCCACTACGCTCACGTCGACTGCCCCGGCCACGCTGACTATGTCAAGAACATGATCACCGGTGCCGCGCAGATGGACGGCGCGATCCTGGTCGTGGCCGCCACCGACGGCCCGATGCCGCAGACCAAGGAGCACGTGCTCCTGGCCCGCCAGGTCGGCGTCCCCGCCATCGTCGTCGCCCTGAACAAGGCCGACATGGTGGACGACGACGAGATCTTCGAGCTCGTCGAGCTCGAGGTCCGTGAGCTGCTCAGCGAGTACGAGTTCCCCGGCGACGACGTCCCGGTCACCAAGGTCTCGGCGCTGAAGGCGCTCGAGGGCGAGGAGACCTGGAAGAACGCCATCCTCGAGCTCATGGGCACCGTCGACTCCTTCATTCCGGAGCCGGAGCGCGACACCGACAAGCCCTTCCTCATGCCGATCGAGGACGTCTTCTCGATCACCGGTCGCGGCACCGTCGTCACCGGTCGCATCGAGCGCGGCGTCGTCAACGTCAGCGAGACCGTTGACATCGTCGGCATCAAGGAAGACAAGCAGACCACCACCGTCACCGGTGTTGAGATGTTCCGCAAGCTGCTCGACAACGGTCAGGCTGGCGACAACGTCGGTCTGCTCCTGCGCGGCATCAAGCGCGAGGACGTCGAGCGCGGCCAGGTCGTGATCAAGCCCGGCACGACCACCCCGCACACCGACTTCGAGGGCCAGGTCGTCATCCTGTCCAAGGACGAGGGTGGCCGGCACACGCCCTTCTTCAACAACTACCGTCCGCAGTTCTACTTCCGCACCACTGACGTCACCGGCGTCGTGACGCTGCCGGAGGGCACGGAGATGGTCATGCCCGGTGACTCCACCGCGATGACCGTCAACCTGATCCAGCCGGTCGCGATGGAAGAGGGCCTCAAGTTCGCCATCCGTGAGGGCGGCCGGACCGTGGGCGCGGGTCGCGTCACGAAGATCCTCAAGTAGCACGCACGTTGGGGTGGCACCAGAGCCGCCCCGACGTGGTGGGTGGGCCGCTTCACGGCGGCCCGCCCACCACACAGAAAAGACGTCATCGGGCTCTGTGACGGTGACGCACCGCAGGGGCAAGCCCTGTTGCGGTTTCTCAAGGAAATAGGGGCTCACGGCCAACACGCCGGCGGATTCGCCGACGGGCCTGGGCGTCTGTGACCGGGACAGCTCACCGTTACGGACACTGAAGCGAAGGACGAACAGGCCACATGGCGGGACAGAAGATCCGCATTCGGCTAAAGGCCTATGACCACGAGGTCATCGACAGCTCGGCGCGCAAGATCGTTGAGACTGTGACGCGAACTGGCGCACAGGTCGCGGGCCCGGTGCCGCTGCCGACGGAGAAAAACGTTTACTGCGTCATCCGATCGCCGCACAAGTACAAGGATTCGCGCGAGCACTTCGAGATGCGCACCCACAAGCGGCTGATCGACATCATCGACCCCACGCCGAAGACGGTCGACTCGCTTATGCGGCTCGACCTCCCGGCTGGCGTTGACATCGAGATCAAGCTTTAAGGACGCACAGACATGGCCACCAAGCAGATCAAGGGAGTTCTGGGCGAAAAGCTCGGCATGACCCAGGTCTTCGACGACGCGGGCAAGATGGTTCCCGTCACCGTCCTGAAGGCCGGTCCGTGCGTCGTGAGCCGCATCCGGACTCCGGACTCCGATGGCTACTCCGCCATCCAGCTCGGCTACGGGCAGATCAATCCGCGCAAGGTCAACAAGCCCCTCGGCGACTACCTGCGCGCGAACGACCTGACCCCGCGCCGCCACTACGTCGAGGTGCGCACCACTGACGCCTCCGAGTACCAGCTCGGTCAGGAAGTCGACGCGGCCTCGTTCGAGGACGGCCAGAAGGTCGACGTCACGGGCAAGAGCAAGGGCAAGGGCTTCGCCGGTGTGATGAAGCGCCACGGTTTCAGTGGTATGTCCGCCTCGCACGGTACGCACAAGACGCACCGCACCCCGGGCGCCATCGGCGGTTGCGCGACGCCCGGCCGCGTTTTCAAGGGCATGAGGATGGCCGGGCGCATGGGCAACGTGCGCAAGACCATCCAGAACCTGACCGTCCACTCCGTGGACTCGGAGAAGGGCATCATCCTGGTCAAGGGTGCTGTGCCCGGTCCCAACGGCGGTCTGGTGCTCGTCCGCACCGCTGTGAAGGGGGACAAGTAAGTCATGGCCCAGATCGAGGTCAAGAACCCTGAAGGCGACTCCAAGGGCAGCGTGGAGCTCCCCGAGACCGTCTTCGCCCAGCAGGTCAGCATTCCGCTGATCCACCAGGTCGTGAACGGCCAGCTGGCAGCTGGCCGGCAGGGCACCCACGCCACCAAGACCCGCGGCGAAGTCCGCGGCGGTGGCAAGAAGCCCTACCGCCAGAAGGGGACCGGTCGCGCCCGTCAGGGCTCGATCCGCGCCCCGCAGTACACCGGTGGTGGCACCGTTCACGGTCCCCAGCCGCGTGACTACTCCCAGCGGACCCCGAAGAAGATGAAGGCCGCCGCCCTGCGCGGAGCCCTCTCCGACCGGGCCAACCACGGCCGTATCCACGTCGTCAGCCACTTCGTGGCCGAGGACACGGACGGCAAGTTCACGCAGACCGCTCTGAAGGCGCTGCGCCAGGTGACCGAGTCCGACAAGGTTCTCGTCGTCCTGGCCCGCGAGGACGAGCACAACCGGCGCGCCCTGCGGAACCTCGAAGAGGTGCACATCCTCGACGCGGACCAGGTGAACACCTACGACGTCCTGTACTCGGACGACGTGGTCTTCACCGAGGCGGGCTACGCCGAGTTCCTGGCCCACGCGGCTGGTACCTCTAAGGCCGCTGAGTCCGAGGAGGACGACCAGTGAGGATCGCTGACCACCGCGACATCATCGTCGAGCCGGTGATCTCCGAGAAGAGCTACGGGCTCATGGACGAGAACAAGTACACGTTCATCGTCCGGCCCGAAGCCAACAAGACCCAGATCAAGATCGCGATCGAGAAGATCTTCGAGGTGAAGGTCACGAACGTGAACACGATCAACCGGAAGGGTAAGCGCAAGCGGACCCGTTTCGGCTTCGGGAAGCGTCCCGACACCAAGCGAGCGATTGTCAGCGTGGCCGACGGCCAGCGGATCGACATCTTCGGTGTCTGACCTTTTCCGGGTCTGACCGCTACACGTCAAGCAATACGTAAAGGAATGCGCGAAGAAGATGGGCATTCGTAAGCACAAGCCGACGACGCCGGGTCGTCGCGGCTCCAGCGTGAGCGACTTTGTCGAGATCACGCGCTCGGAGCCGGAGAAGTCCCTGGTCCGTCCGCTTCACTCCAAGGGCGGTCGTAACGGCCACGGCCGGATCACCACCCGTCACCAGGGTGGTGGCCACAAGCGCGCCTACCGCGTGATCGACTTCCGTCGTCACGACAAGGACGGCGTGCCGGCCAAGGTTGCTCACATCGAGTACGACCCCAACCGCACCGCCCGCATCGCCCTGCTGCACTACTTGGACGGTGAGAAGCGCTACATCCTGGCGCCCGCCGGCCTCAAGCAGGGTGACCGGGTCGAGAACGGGTCCCAGTCCGACATCAAGCCGGGCAACTGCCTCCCGCTGCGCAACATCCCCACGGGTACGTTCGTGCACGCGGTCGAGCTGAAGCCGGGCGGTGGCGCCAAGCTGGGCCGTTCCGCCGGGTCGCAGATCCAGCTCCTCGCCAAGGAAGGCCGTTACGCCACGCTGCGTATGCCCTCCGGTGAGATGCGCATGGTCGAGGTCTCCTGCCGCGCGACGGTTGGTCAGGTCGGCAACGCCGAGCAGTCCAACATCCGCTGGGGCAAGGCCGGCCGCTCCCGGTGGAAGGGCAAGCGCCCGACCGTCCGCGGTGTCGTGATGAACCCCATCGACCACCCGCACGGTGGTGGTGAGGGTAAGAGCTCCGGTGGCCGTCACCCGGTGAGCCCTTGGGGCCAGAAGGAAGGCCGGACCCGGAGCAAGAAGAAGGCCAGCAACAAGCTGATCGTGCGGCGTCGGCGTAGCGGTAAGAAGAAGCGGTAAGGAGCACGTCTGATGCCACGTAGCCTTAAGAAGGGTCCCTTCGTCGACGACCACCTCATCAAGAAGGTGGAAGTCCAGAACGAGAAGAAGACCAAGAACGTCATCAAGACGTGGTCCCGGCGATCCATGATCGTCCCGGAGATGATCGGTCACACGATCGCCGTCCACGACGGCCGCAAGCACGTTCCGGTGTTCGTGTCGGAGTCGATGGTCGGCCACAAGCTCGGTGAGTTCGCTCCCACGCGTACTTTCCGCAGCCACGTCAAGGAAGACCGCCGTAGCCGCCGTTAGCGGTTGCAGCAGTTGTTAAGAACCACTTTCTCCACGGTGAGTGGAGATGAATTTCCGTGAGCGAGGGAAAAGCGATGGGAACGAGGGCACAGGCGCGGTTCGTCCGCGTTACGCCCCGGAAGGCTCGCCGGGTGGCGGACCTTATTCGCGGGTTGCCCGCTGACGAGGCACAGGCGGTGCTCCGGTTCGCTCCCCAGTCGGCGAGCGAGCCCGTTGGCAAGGTTCTGGCTAGCGCCATGGCCAACGCCGAGCACAACGACAAGCTGGACCGCGAGACTCTGGTGGTCGAGCGCGTCTGGGTGGACGAGGGTCCGACCCTGAAGCGCATTCGTCCGCGAGGCTTCGGCCGGGCTTTCCGGGTCACGAAGCGCACGAGCCACATCACCGTGGTCGTCGCTGAGAACTCGGGCGCCTCGTCCAAGACGAAGGAAAGGACCCGATAGTGGGGCAGAAGGTAAACCCGCACGGGTTCCGTCTCGGTATCAGCACTGACTTCAAGAGCCGGTGGTACGCCGACAAGTCCTATAAGGACTACGTCAAGGAAGACGTCGCGATCCGTCGGATGCTGACCCGTGGCATGGAGCGTGCGGGCATCTCCAAGGTCGAGATCGAGCGCACCCGTGACCGTGTCCGCGTGGACGTCTACACCGCCCGGCCGGGCATCGTCATCGGCCGCCGCGGCGTTGAGGCCGACCGGATCCGTACGGACCTGGAGAAGCTGACCGGCAAGCAGGTGCAGCTGAACGTCTTCGAGGTCAAGAACCCGGAGATCGACGCGCAGCTTGTCGCCCAGGGCGTCGCTGAGCAGCTGAGCAGCCGCGTGGCCTTCCGCCGCGCGATGCGCAAGGCCATGCAGAGCGCCATGAAGGGCGGAGCCAAGGGCATCCGTATCCAGTGCGGTGGCCGTCTGGGTGGGGCTGAGATGTCCCGCTCGGAGTTCTACCGCGAGGGTCGCGTCCCGCTGCACACGCTGCGCGCCGACATCGACTACGGCTTCTTCGAGGCCCGTACGACGTTCGGCCGCATCGGCGTGAAGGTGTGGATCTACAAGGGCGACGCCCCGGTGACCCGCGCCGAGCGCGAGGCTGCCCAGGCCGCTCAGCGCACCGCCGGTGGCGGTCAGCGCCGTGAGCGCCCGCAGCGTCGTCGCCGCGGTGGCGCCGCCGGCGGCGCCAACACTGAGGCCAAGGCCGGTGCTTCGGCCGAGGCCCCGAAGACCGAGGGGAGCTGACTGACCAGTGCTTATTCCTCGCAAGGTTAAGTACCGCAAGCAGCACCACCCGGACCTGCGTGGCAAGGCCAAGGGCGGCACGACCGTCAACTTCGGTGAGTACGGCATCCAGGCTCTCGAGTCGGCGTACGTGACGAACCGGCAGATCGAGTCCGCTCGTATTGCCATGACGCGTCACATCAAGCGTGGCGGCAAGGTGTGGATCAACATCTTCCCGGACCGCCCGCTGACGAAGAAGCCCGCCGAGGTCCGCATGGGTTCCGGTAAGGGTTCGCCCGAGTGGTGGGTCGCGCCGGTCAAGCCCGGGCGTGTGATGTTCGAGCTGTCGGGCGTGCCCGAGGCCGTGGCCAAGGAGGCCCTGCGCCGTGCGATGCACAAGCTCCCGATGAAGTGCAAGTTTGTTAAGCGGGAGGTGTGGGAGTAGTGGCGAAGTCCGTGACTGCCCACGAGCTGCGCGACCAGTCCCTCGAGGACCTGGTCACGAAGCTCAAGGAAGCCAAGGAAGAGCTCTTCAACCTCCGCTTCCAGGCCGCCACCGGCCAGCTCGACAACCACAGCCGTCTGCGCACTGTCAAGCGCGAGATCGCGCGGATCTACACGGTCATGCGCGAGCACGAGCTGGGCATCGTCCCGCTGTCTGGTGAGTCGGCTGAGGAGACGAAGGAAGCAGCCGAATGAGTGAGAACCAGACCGCAGCGCGCAACTACCGCAAGACGCGTGAGGGCTACGTCGTCAGCGACAAGATGGACAAGACCGTCGTTGTCGAGGTTGAGGACCGCGTCAAGCACGCTCTGTACGGCAAGGTCATCCGTCGGACGACCAAGTACAAGGTGCACGACGAGGCGAACTCCGCTGGTGTCGGTGACCGGGTCAGCATGATGGAGACCCGTCCGCTCTCCGCGACGAAGCGTTGGCGCGTCGTGGAGATCCTGGAGAAGGCTAAGTAACCCCGGCCTGTTGGCGGCCGACACTGGTTGTCGGCCGCCGACGCGAGGGGTGAGACCACCTAGCCGTGCGGCAGTGGACCGCACGCATCACATCAGGAGCAGACGTGATTCAGCAGGAGTCGCGACTCAAGGTCGCCGACAACACGGGTGCCAAGGAGATCCTTACCATCCGTGTTCTCGGTGGCTCGGGTCGGCGCTACGCCGGGGTTGGTGACACCATCGTCGCCACGGTGAAGGACGCCCTGCCTGGCGCTGGAGTCAAGAAGGGCGACGTCGTCAAGGCCGTTATCGTGCGCACCGCTAAGGAGCGCCGCCGGCCCGACGGCTCCTACATCCGCTTCGATGAGAACGCTGCCGTGCTCATCAAGGACGGTGGGGACCCGCGAGGCACCCGCATCTTCGGCCCGGTCGGCCGTGAGCTGCGTGACAAGAAGTACATGCGCATCATTTCGCTGGCGCCGGAGGTGCTCTAAGCGATGAAGATCAAATCTGGCGACGAGGTCATCGTTCTCGCCGGCAAGGACAAGGGTGCCACCGGCAAGGTCGTCAAGGCCATGCCGAAGGAAGACCGTGTCGTCGTCGAGGGCGTCAACCTGGTCAAGAAGCACAGGAAGGCCAACCCGGCGGGCGGCCAGCAGGGCGAGGTCGTCACCAAGGAGGCCCCCATCCACGTGAGCAATGTTGCGCTCGCGGAGGACGGCAAGGCATCCCGGGTCGGCTACCGCTTCGAGGAAGACGGAACCAAGGTTCGGGTCTCCCGCCGCACCGGTAAGGACATCTGATGACGGTTACCAACGACATCACCGCACCTCCGATGCCGCGGCTCAAGGAGAAGTACCGCAACGAGATCGCTGCGGGGCTCAAGGACGAGTTCGACATCGCCAACGTCATGCAGATCCCCGGTCTGACGAAGATCGTGATCAACATGGGCGTGGGCGAGGCGGCTCGTGACGCGAAGCTGATCCAGGGCGCGATCGCCGATCTCACGGCGATCACCGGCCAGAAGCCCAAGGTCAACCGGGCGAAGAACTCCATCGCGCAGTTCAAGCTGCGCGAGGGCATGCCGATCGGCGCCAGCGTCACGCTGCGCGGCGACCGCATGTGGGAGTTCGCCGACCGGCTGCTCTCCCTGGCTCTGCCCCGGATCCGGGACTTCCGTGGCCTTTCCCCGAAGCAGTTCGACGGGAACGGCAACTACACCTTCGGCCTGACCGAGCAGGTCATGTTCCACGAGGTGGACCCGGACAAGGTCGACCGGCAGCGTGGGATGGACATCACGGTTGTCACCACGGCCACCACCGACGACCAGGGCCGCAGCCTGCTCAAGCGGCTCGGTTTCCCGTTCAAGGAAGCCTGAGGGGTAACCACAGATGGCGAAGAAGTCCCTGATTGCCAAGTCGCAGCGGAAGCCGAAGTTCGGCGTTCGCGCGTATACTCGATGCTCTCGGTGCGGCCGTTCGCGCGCCGTCTTCCGGAAGTTCGGCCTGTGCCGAATCTGCTTCCGTGACATGGCGCACAAGGGCGAGCTGCCCGGTATCACCAAGTCGAGCTGGTAGTTTCCGGTGGGGCCGATCAGGAGCGCGTCCTAGCGCGATCGGCCCCCCGAACTGCCACCGTCTGGTGGCTTTTCCGCGGAATCCGTGGCTGCCTGTAGAAGGCGGTACACGGGCCCGCGACATCCATTCAACAGGGCACGGCAGTCCCGCGAGGGACCGCGGTGCCCACGACCACGCTGTAGGTCCGTTTGTGCAGTGCCCGGGGGTAACCCCGAGGTACGCAGGCTCTGGGAAGGCCCGCACTCGGAAACCGCGGTGAGGAAGGGCCAGTCGGCCATGACGATGACCGACCCGATCGCAGACATGCTGACGCGTCTGCGTAACGCGAATTCGGCGTTCCACGACACCGTGACGATGCCGTATTCCAAGATCAAGGCGCACATCGCCGAGATCCTCCAGCAGGAGGGGTTCATCGAGGGTTGGCGGAGCGAGGAGGCCCCTGTGGGCCAGAGCCTCGTCCTCGACCTGAAGTACGGCCCCACCCGTGAGCGTTCGATCGCGGGCATCCGCCGGGTCTCCAAGCCCGGTCTCCGGGTGTACGCCAAGAAGGAGAACCTCCCGCGCGTGCTGGGTGGCCTCGGTGTGGCGATCATTTCGACGTCCGGTGGCCTGATGACCGACAAGCAGGCCAAGAAGCGTGGCGTGGGCGGCGAAGTCCTCGCTTACGTCTGGTAATAGGGAGAGACGAAAAGCATGTCGCGAATCGGTCGACTGCCGCTCTCGGTCCCCAAGGGCGTCGAAGTCACGATTAACGGGCAAGACGTCACTGTCAAGGGGCCGAAGGGCGACCTGAAGCACACGATTACCGAGCCGATCACCGCCGCCTTCGAGGACGGGATCCTCACGGTGGCGCGTCCCGATGACAAGCCGGAGAACCGGTCGCTGCACGGTCTGAACCGTGCGCTGATCGCCAACCTCGTCGAGGGTGTCTCCAAGGGCTACACCAAGACGCTGGAGATCCACGGTGTGGGTTACCGCGTCCAGGCCCGCGGCGCGAACCTGGAGTTCTCGCTGGGCTACAGCCACCCGGTCGTCGTGGAGCCCCCGGAGGGCATCACGTTCCGCGTGGAGAAGCCGACGATCCTCCACGTCGAGGGCATCGACAAGCAGCTGGTGGGCCAGGTCGCCGCGAACATCCGCGGTCTGCGCAAGCCTGACCCGTACAAGGCCAAGGGCGTGCGGTACAAGGGTGAGCACATCCGCCGCAAGGCCGGAAAGGCTGGTAAGTAGGCATGGGCATCACCGTGAGCCGTAAGCGCACCGCGAAGGCCACCACCTCGCGCAAGCGCCGGCAGTTCCGCGTCCGCAAGAAGGTCGTGGGCACGAGCGAGCGTCCGCGTCTGGCCGTGTTCCGCTCCTCCAAGCACATCGTCGCGCAGGTCATTGACGACACCAAGGGTCACACCCTGGTCGCCGCCTCCACTGTCGAGGCGGACGTGCGTGGTGCCGACGGCACCAAGTCCGACAAGTCCGTCAAGGTCGGTGAGCTCGTCGCGCAGCGCGCGAAGGACGCCGGTATCTCCGCGGTCGTCTTCGACCGTGGTGGTAACCGTTACGCCGGTCGTATTGCCAAGCTCGCCGATGCGGCGCGCGAGGGTGGGCTGGAGTTCTAGTTCGATGACCTCAGTACTGGCCAAGAACAAGCACGAGAAGAGGAATCACTGATGGCTGCAGCACCGCGGCGCGGCGCCGGTGGCGAGCGGCGTGATCGCCGTGACGATCGCCGCGGCGGCGCCGCAGACAAGGGTGTCTCCTACATCGAGAAGGTCGTGACCATCAACCGGGTCGCGAAGGTCGTCAAGGGCGGCCGTCGCTTCTCCTTCACGGCTCTCGTCGTCGTCGGCGACGGCAACGGCATGGTCGGTGTCGGTTACGGCAAGGCCAAGGAAGTTCCGTCCGCGATCGCCAAGGGTGTCGAGGAGGCGAAGAAGAACTTCTTCCGCGTCCCCCGCATCCAGGGCACGATCACGCACCGAGTCCAGGGTGAGGAAGCCGCGGGCGTCGTCCTGCTGCGTCCGGCCGCCCCGGGTACCGGTGTGATCGCCGGTGGTCCCGTGCGCGCCGTCCTGGAGTGCGCCGGCATTCACGACATCCTGAGCAAGTCGCTCGGCTCGTCCAACCCGCTGAACATCGTGCACGCCACGGTGGCGGCGCTCAAGGGCCTCAACCAGCCTGAGGAGATCGCGGCCCGCCGCGGCCTCCCGCTCGAGGATGTGGCCCCGGCTGCCATGCTGCGCGCTCGCTCTGAGGCGAAGGCAGGAGCCTGATCATGGCCAAGATCAAGATCACGCAGACCGGTTCCAAGATCGGCGGCGTTGAGAAGCAGCGCGCTACTCTCCAGTCGCTGGGCCTGGGCCGGATCGGTAAGTCCACTGTCCGCGAGGACCGCCCTGAGGTTCGCGGGCAGATCACGATCGTCTCGCACCTCGTCACTGTCGAGGAGGTCGCAGAATGAGCGACTACAACCCCGACGAGCCGCTCAAGCTGCACCACCTGCGTCCTGCTCCGGGTAGCAACAAGGCCAAGACCCGCAAGGGCCGCGGCGAGGCTACCAAGGGTAAGACCGCTGGTCGCGGCATGAAGGGCACGAAGGCTCGTAACACCGTGCGTCCCGGCTTCGAGGGTGGGCAGATGCCCCTCATCCGCCGGATCCCGAAGCTCAAGGGCTTCAGCAACGCCCGGTTCAAGACGCACTACCAGGTCGTCAACCTGGACAAGCTGAGCGAGCTCTACCCCGAGGGTGGCGAGGTCACTGTCGAGGGCCTGGTCGCCAAGGGCGCGGTTCGCAAGAACCAGCTCGTCAAGGTGCTGGGCACCGGTGAGATCACCGTCGCCGTGCAGGTGAGCGCGAACGCGTTCTCCGGCTCCGCTCGGGAGAAGATCACCGCCGCCGGTGGCACCGTCACCGAGCTGTAGGGTTCTCCCTACGATGAATACTGGGGGGCGTCCGCTCAGCAGGTCTTTGAAGGACCGGCTGGCGGGCGCCCTCACGTGTTGGTGAGTGTCGATCGTTATGCCTCACGAACCCGCCCGTCGAGTGATCACTGTTACAGTGCCGTCTGTTTGAGTTCCCCGCTTGACGTAATGTGAAGACTTCCGAGCACCGGGCGACAGGTCCGGTGCTGACGTTCTACGACGATTCAGGATCGGCCGCGATGTCTGGAACCCGTTCCGCCGCCGAAGCCGCGCAGGAGGAGACGTGCTAGGTGCGTTCGTTCGTGCATTCCGCACGCCCGACCTGCGCAATAAGCTGCTGTTCACACTGTTCATCCTGACGATCTTCCGGCTGGGTTCGGTGATTCCCGCACCGGGCATCGACTCGGCGGCGATCCGGGACCAGATGGAGTTCATCACCGCGCAGGACCAGTCCGGTGTCTACGCTTTGGTGAACCTGTTCAGCGGTGGCGCGCTGCTGCAACTCGCGGTGTTCGCGCTCGGGGTGATGCCATACATCACCGCCAGCATCATCATCAACCTGCTGACGGTGGTGATCCCCCGTCTGGAGGCCCTCAAGAAGGAGGGCCAGTCCGGACAGAGCAAGATCACCCAGTACACCCGCTATCTCACCCTCATGCTCGCCGTGCTGCAGGCCACGTCCATCGTGGCCATGGCCCGCACTGGCGCGCTTTTCCAGGACTCGATCCCCTCGACCACCTACATGCCCAACCAGGACATCCTCACCATGGTGACGATCGTCTTCGTGATGACCGCGGGCACCGCGATCATCATGTGGATGGGTGAGCTGATCACCGAGCGCGGTGTCGGCAACGGTATGTCGCTGCTGATCTTCACCCAGGTCATCGCGATGTTCCCCTCCTCGATCATGGGTCTGTACGAGGAGCGTTCGGTCTGGATCTTCACCATCATCTGCATCGCCGGTCTGGCCCTGATCACCGCGGTGGTGTTCATGGAGCAGGCCCAGCGCCGCATCCCCGTGCAGTACGCGAAGCGGATGGTCGGCCGCCGGATGTACGGCGGCAGCTCCACGTACATCCCCCTGAAGGTCAACCAGGCGGGCATCATCCCCGTGATCTTCGCCTCGTCGCTGCTGTACCTGCCGCAGCTGATCGTCGGTCTGCTGGGACAGGACTCCACCCACCCGGTGGCCCAGTTCTTCCAGACCTACTTCCTCACGGGCACTCACCCCATCTACATGGCGACGTTCTTCGTCATGATCGTCGGGTTCGCGTTCTTCTATGTGGCCATTACGTTCAACCCCACTGAAGTCGCCGACAACATGAAGAAGTACGGTGGGTTCATCCCGGGTATCCGACCAGGGCGTCCGACCGCCGAGTACCTCGACTACGTGTTGACTCGGCTGACGACCCCCGGCTCTCTCTACCTGGGTGTGATCGCTCTCCTGCCGATGGTCGCTCTCGGTGCCACCGGTGCCGACATGAACTTCCCCTTCGGCGGGACGAGCATTCTGATCATGGTCGGTGTCGGGCTGGACACGGTGAAGCAGATCGAGAGTCACCTCCAGCAGAGGAACTACGAAGGTTTTCTGCGATAAATGCGTGCAGTATTGGTGGGGCCGCCTGGGGCCGGCAAAGGCACTCAGGCCCAGATCCTCGCGGAAGAGCTGTCGGTCCCGAAGGTGTCCACAGGTGACATCTTCCGGGCCAACGTCAGCGGTGGTACCGAACTCGGCAAGAAGGCCAAGGAGTTCATGGACCGCGGCGATCTCGTCCCGGACGAGGTCACGAACGCCATGGTCAAGGACCGTCTGGCCCAGGACGACGCGGAGACGGGATTCCTGCTCGACGGGTTCCCCCGCAACGTCCCCCAGGCGGAGACCCTCCAGGGGATGCTCGTCGACCTAGACAGCGGCCTGGACGTCGTCCTGGAGCTGAAGGTCGACGAGGAGGAGGTCGTCAAGCGCCTCTCGGGACGCCGTTCCTGCCCCGAGTGCGGTCGGGTCTACCACGTCGAGTACGACGCCCCGCAGAGCACGGGCAAGTGCGACAACGAGGGTGCCGACCTGTACCAGCGTGACGACGACCGTGAGGAGACCATCCGGCACCGCCTGAAGGTCTACCGCGAGCAGACCGCTCCGCTGGTCGAGTTTTACGCCGGCGAAGGTCTGCTGGCCACCATCTCGGCCACGGGTCCCGTGGACGAGGTGACGGCTCGCGCGAAGGCCGCCATCGCGGAGAAGCGGTAGGCCGCCTGATGTTTCGAAAGGCGGATCCGAGCGTGCAGATCAAGACGCCGGAACAGATCGCCAAGATGAGGGCGGCGGGCCAGATCGTGGCCCGCGCCCTGGACGCCATCCGGGCCGCTGTGCGGCCCGGGGCGTCCACCCTCGGGTTGGACGCGGTCGCGGAGAAGGTGATCCGGGACGCCGGGGCCGTCCCGTCGTTCAAGGGCTACCACGGATTCCCCGGATCGATCTGCGCCTCGGTCAACGAGGAGGTCGTTCACGGAATCCCGACCGCCGAGCGCGTTCTGGTCGAGAACGACATCGTCTCCATCGACTGCGGTGCGATCCTCGACGGCTGGCACGGTGACTCCGCGGTCACCATCGTGGTCGGCGAGGGCAGGTCCGAGGACCTGACGATGATGGGCGTGTGCGAGGAATCCATGTGGCAGGGGATCGCGCAGATGCGCCCGGGCAAGCGCCTGGGGGACATCGGTTACGCGATCGCCGGCCACATCTCGGCCAACGGCGGCTACGGCAACGTGCGCGAGTACGGGGGCCACGGCATCGGTACCGAGATGCACATGGACCCGCACGTCCTGAACTACGGCAAGCGCGGGCGCGGCATGCGGCTGGTCGAGGGCATGTGCCTGGCCATCGAGCCGATGACCACGCTCGGCAAGCAGCACGTCGTGGAGCTCGACGACGGTTGGACCGTGGTCACGAAGGACGGTCGCCGCGCCGCCCATTTCGAGCACACCGTGGCGATCACGGCGGATGGCCCGATGGTGTTGACCGCACGCGAGTCGAACCGCGATAAAATTTCGCAGATGGGGTTCGTCCAGCCGACCTGGTGACGGCGGGCCCACCCCCGCGCCACCGGTGACCGACCGGGGCAGTGGGGTGGTGACCACTCAGAGGCGAGGTGCGCGCAGTGTCCGACCCGGTGCCGTCGATTCGAACGTCTGATTCCGAACGCGACCGTGTCGCGCAGCTGCTCCAGGAGCACTTCGCTCAGGGGCGGCTCGACCACGAGGAGTTCACCCAGCGCCTCAGCGGGGTCTACAAGGCCAAGACGGTGGAAGAGCTCTCCGAGGTCACCAACGACCTGCCCGAGCGGGATCTGGCCGATGTCGGTCGGGCCGCCGCCACGGACTCCGGCGCCGGTACGGTGCCGCTGCGCCTGCGGGACCCGGCCCTGATGGTGCCGTGGGTCCTCTACGGCGGGGTCAACGTCCTGTGCTTCTTCATCTGGCTGATCGTCTACTTCACGACTGGCGCCTCCTACCCTTGGTTCCTGTGGGTGCTCGGTCCCTGGGGGATCCTGATGGGAGTGGTCACATTCGGTGTGCTCCTCGCCCAGCGCGGCCAAGGCGACGAACAGAGCTGAACCCGGCCGGTTCCGCGGTCCGTGCGGTTCGTTCCGTCGGGCGGACGGTGTGGAAGGTGTAGGCTTCTCCGCCTCTCGGTTAGGAGTACTTGCCGGAAGGGGATAGACTGGCACTGCCCATACGCGGGCTGTTGGGTCAGTCTGCCTTCTTTGTGCCACGTCATTTCACCGACGTTCGCCTGTCTTGCAGTTGGCCCGAGCTTCCAGTGTGTTTCGGCTTTGGCGACCCGGTCTACCGGCGGTCGCCGAAGTCTTCGTGTCATGCGAGGCCACTGGGGTCGCGTCGGGTTGTCATGATCAACCAATTGATGAGCGAGGCGTGGAGGACATGGCGAAGAAAGACGGCGCCATCGAGATCGAGGGTTCCGTTGTCGAGTCGCTACCCAACGCTATGTTCAAGGTAGAGCTCGACAACAAGCACACGGTCCTTGCCCACATCAGCGGCAAGATGCGGATGAACTACATCCGTATTCTCCCCGACGACCGGGTCGTCGTGGAGCTGAGCCCGTACGACCTCACGCGCGGGCGCATCGTTTACCGCTACAAGTAGCCCGTCAGGGGCCGCACGGCCCAAGACTGGTGATGTGATGAGTTCGGAGTCACCATGAAGGTCAAGCCGAGCGTGAAGAAGATCTGCGCGAAGTGCCGCGTGATCCGCCGTAACAGCCGGATCATGGTCATTTGCTCGGACCCGCGACACAAGCAGCGCCAGGGTTAGTGACCCCGGTACGCTCCGCGGCTTCCGCACAGCTTTGACCCGGCAGGGAGGACACCTCCCGCCGGGTGAGTAACAACAAGAGCCTGTTCCGATCTCCTGCCGCCCGTACGGGCGCGGGGGAGAACCCCCGGTCGGAGGCCGGGGCCTCGTCGATTGGGCGACGAGAGGATGGAACGGGTCAGACCTCCGCAAAAGTATGGATGGAGTCTCGCCCACATGGCACGCATTGCCGGCGTTGACCTCCCCCGCGACAAGCGGGTGGAGATCGCTCTCACTTATGTTTTCGGGGTTGGCCGCACCCGCGCCATCGAAACCCTGAAGGAAACCGGTGTCGACGGGAACACCCGCGTCTACCAGATGTCCGAAGAGGACCTGGTCAAGCTGCGCGACTGGATCGACGCCACCTACCAGGTCGAGGGTGACCTGCGTCGCGAGGTCCAGGCCGACATCCGTCGCAAGATGGAGATCGGTAGCTACCAGGGCTTCCGTCACCGCCGCGGTCTCCCGGTCCGTGGTCAGCGTACGCAGACCAACGCCCGTACCCGCAAGGGCAAGAAGAAGACCGTGGCCGGAAAGAAGAAGGCCAAGAAGTAGTCCGCCTCGGACCAGCCAACCGCGTCCGAGAAGAAACGTACGGACCGATGATCTCTGGGAGTTTCGCTCATGCCGCCTAAGGGCCGTCAGGGTGCCGCGCGCAAGGTGCGCCGCAAGGAAAAGAAGAACATTGTCCACGGGCACGCTCACATCAAGAGCACGTTCAACAACACGATCGTGAGCATCACCGACCCGACCGGTGCGGTGATCTCGTGGGCCAGCTCGGGACAGGTCGGCTTCAAGGGGTCGCGTAAGTCCACCCCCTACGCCGCGCAGATGGCCGCCGAGGCCGCTGCCCGCCGCGCCCAGGAGCACGGCGTCCGCAAGGTCGACGTCTTCGTGAAGGGCCCGGGTTCCGGCCGGGAGACCGCCATCCGTTCGCTGCAGGCGACCGGCCTCGAGGTGGGTTCCATCCAGGACGTCACCCCGGTTCCGCACAACGGCTGCCGCCCGCCCAAGCGCCGCCGCGTCTGATCCGCACCGGCACCCGCGCTTCCTACCGCGCGGGTGCTCCGTGGGTGCTTGTCCGCGTGGCCCCGGGATGGGGCACGCGCGGGCAGGGTAGGAATCCGAGTAGAGGGCACCGCCGATCCGGAGGTGCCCGTCCGGTGGCCGTCATATAGCGGTCGGCCATGTGGAAGGGAAAACACGGACCATGTTGATCGCACAGCGTCCCACGCTCGCCGAGGAAGTCGTCTCGGACCTGCGCTCGAGGTTTGTCATCGAGCCGCTGGAGCCGGGTTTCGGTTACACCATCGGTAACTCGCTTCGGCGTACCCTGCTGTCCTCCATCCCCGGTGCGGCTGTGACCAGCATCCGCATCGAGGGCGTCGAGCACGAGTTCACCACCGTGCCCGGGGTCAAGGAGGACGTCACCGAGATGATCCTCAATCTCAAGGGCCTGGTCGTCAGCTCCGAGCACGACGAGCCGGTTCTGATGTACCTGCGCAAGCAGGGCCCCGGTGTGGTGACCGCCGCGGACATCGCTCCGCCGGCCGGTGTCGAGGTGCACAACCCCGACCTTCACCTCGCCACGCTGAACGGCAAGGGCAAGCTGGAGATGGAGCTGACGGTCGAGCGCGGCCGCGGTTACGTCTCGGCGACGCAGAACAAGCAGCAGGGGCAGGAGATCGGTCGGATCCCGATCGACTCCATCTACTCCCCGGTACTGCGTGTGACCTACAAGGTCGAGGCCACCCGAGTCGAGCAGCGCACCGACTTCGACCGCCTGATCGTCGACATCGAGACCAAGCCGGCCATCCGTCCCCGTGACGCTGTGGCCAGCGCGGGCAAGACCCTGGTCGAGCTGTTCGGTCTGGCGCGTGAGCTCAACGTCGACGCCGAGGGCATCGACATGGGCCCGTCGCCGACGGACGCCGCGCTCGCGGCGGACCTGGCGCTGCCGATCGAGGACCTCAACCTGACGGTCCGGTCCTACAACTGCCTCAAGCGTGAGGGCATCCACAGCGTTGGCGAGCTGGTGGCCCGATCCGAGCAGGACCTGTTGGACATCCGCAACTTCGGTGCCAAGTCCATCGATGAGGTCAAGCAGAAGCTCATCGACATGGGACTGTCCCTGAAGGACTCCCCGCCCGGATTCGACCCCAGCACCGCGGCCGACTCCTTCGGCTCCGAGGACGACGAGGGCGAGTCCTTCGTCGAGACGGAGCAGTACTAGACCTTCGTCGCCCAAAGGTCTCCGGCCGAGTGTGGCCGTGGACCGCATCACTAGGAGAACGACACCATGCCCACGCCTACTAAGGGCGCCCGTCTGGGTTCCGGGCCCGCTCACCAGCGGCACATGCTGGCGAACCTGGCCACCTCGCTGTTCGAGCACGGCCGCATCCGCACCACTGAGGCCAAGGCCAAGCGCCTGCGTCCGTACGCCGAGAAGCTCATCACGCTCGGCAAGCGGGGCGACCTGCACGCCCGTCGCCAGGTGCTGACCAAGATCACGGACAAGGCCGTCGTGCACGAGCTCTTCACCGAGATCGGTCCGCGGTTCGAGAACCGTCCCGGTGGCTACACCCGGATCACCAAGATCGGTCCGCGCAAGGGCGACAACGCCCCGATGGCGATCATCGAGCTGGTCGAGGCGATGAGCGCCCCCGCCGCTCCGGCCGCCGCTGCCGCGGCTCCGGCCGAGGAGTCCACCGAGGCCAAGGCCGAGGAGACCGCCACGGAGTCCACCGAGGCCAAGGCCGAGGAGAGCGCCACGGAGTCCACCGAGGCCGCCGAGGAGAGCGCCACGGAGTCCACCGAGGCCGCCGAGGAGAGCGCCGAGAACAAGTAGGGCGGATCATGCTCGGGCCGCGGCCCGGGTGACACGCTCGTGGAGTGCCCGACCCTTGCGGGGGTCGGGCACTTTGTTTTGACGGCCCCGTCGCTGCCGCGTCCGGGGACTGATCGGGGTGGGGATGGACGACAAGGAAACTACGGTCCGGCTGCGGCTGGACATCGCCTACGACGGCACCGACTTCTCCGGGTGGGCCAGGCAGCCCGCTCGGCGCACCGTGCAGGGCGAGCTGGAGTCGGCCCTGGCGAAGGTGCTGCGGCTGCCGGAGGCCGCCGTCACGTGTGCCGGGCGCACCGACGCGGGGGTACACGCCCGAGGCCAGGTCGCCCAGGTCGACGTTCCGTTCACGACCTGGGAGAACGAGGGGGAACGGGTTCTGCGGAGACTGGCCGGGGTGCTGCCGAAGGACGTCCGGGTCAACGGTGTCCGGTTGGCCCCGCCCGGGTTCGACGCGCGCTTCTCGCCGCTGTTCCGGCGTTACGTGTACCGGGTCAGCGACGCTCCCTACGGTGTTGACCCGCTGCGCCGCAGGGACGTGCTGTGGCACCGCAACCCGCTGGACGCGGACCGGATGAACGGCGCCGCGCGGCTGCTGCTGGGAGAGCACGACTTCGCGGCCTTCTGCAAGAAGCGCGAGGGTGCCACCACCATCCGGGAGCTGCTGCGGCTGGAGTGGGTCCGGGAGGAAGAGTTCCTTCTCGCCGGCACCATCCAGGCCGACGCGTTCTGCCACAACATGGTGCGCGCCCTTGTGGGTGCCCTCTTGGCGGTGGGGGACGGGCGACGCGAGGCCGAGTGGCCGGGGAGGGTCCTAGGGGCCGCGGTGCGCGACTCGTCGGTGCACGTGGTCGGTCCGCAGGGGCTGAGCCTGGAGGAGGTGCGCTACCCGGCCGACGGGGACGTGGCGGAGCGCGCCTCCCTCACCCGCCGAGTACGCGGGCTGCCGTGCCAGGGGCACCGGGAGTGAGTCGGCAGGGGTATCGGTTCTGACCCGGCACAGCCGGAAGGGCGCCCGGATTCCGATCCGGGCGCCCTTCCGGTCCCTCGTGTGTGCGCGTGGAGCGGGTGCTCCGCCTCAGGCGCGGTCGTCGGCGAGCGCGTCGTATGCGGAGTCGATGAAGCCGTCACCGATGTCGCGCAGCTCGGTGGCGTCGGCCTCTTCGTCGTCTTCGGCTTCCTCCCCGCTGCCGTCGCTGTTGGCGGAGAGGGAGAAGAGGAGGTAGCGGCCCCACTGGCCGCTGCTTCCGTGGCCGCCGGAGTAGCCGAGCCGTTCGGCGGCGGTGCCCTCTTCCCCGGGCAGGCCGGCGAACCACTGCGCGGCGACCAGGTCCTGTGCTCCCATGGCCTCCTCGGCCTCGGAGTCGCTGGGCATGGCCGCCACACCCACGGTCACGGCGTGGTTCTCGTCCTCGCTCAGGTACGAGGCGCGGACCATCTGACGGCAGTCGTTGTCGCTGAGGACCTGCCCGTAGTCGCCGTGTGTGCCCGCGGCGCAGTCCTCGATGTCGTCGATGGCCACGCGGCTGAACGAGCCCTGCCCCTCGACGTCGATCTGCTCGGGAAACAGGCTGTCCGGGGCCAGTTCGCCCGGATCGTCGCTCTCGTCCCCGACGGTGGAGGCGTTGGCGCCGCCGTCGGCGAGGCCGCCGCTGGCGAAGAAGAAGGCGCCGCCGCCCGCCACCACCAGCAGGGCGGTGAAGAGCGAGCCCATGAGGATGGTGCGCTTCTTGGAGTTCTGCGGGGGATAAGGGTCCCCGTAGTCGTCGTAATCGTCGTAGTCCTGGACACCCGTGACCTCGAACTGCGCGGTGTCGGCTCCGGCGTCCTCAGGTACCTCGTCCCGGTACAGCGGGCGCTCACCGGCGCTCGCGCCGGGGCCGGGAACGGCCCGCAGGTTCTGGGTCGAGCCCATCGCCTCAGCGGGGAAGACGGGCTCCTCCTGAGGCGGCGGGGGCGCCGGGTGGCCGTGTTGGGGGTTGGGCGGGCCGCCGTGGGGCGGAGGGCCGCCGGGGTTCCCGGGCGGGGGGCCGTTCGGCGGCATTCCGGGGCCGCCGGGCACTCCGGGGGGAAGGGCGTTGGGCGGGGGAGGTCCTTGCTGGTTCATGGGCGGCTGGCCGCCAGAGGGTCCGCCGGGGCCTCTAGGGGCCCCCATAGCGGGGGGGCCTGGCTGGCCAGGCCGTCCCTGTGGACCCGGTTGTCCCTGCGGGCCGGGCTGACCAGGGTGTCCGGGGTGTCCGGGGGGAGCCTGGGGCGGGCGTCCCTGCGGGGCGGGAGCGTTCTGCGGACTGCCTGGGTTCGGGGCGCCGGAGGGAGGGTTCTGGCCAGGCAGGGGCGTGCCGGGAGGGACGTGCGGTCCGTTCTGGGTGACATGTCCCATGCTGGGGTGGGTGCCGCCGGTGCCGCCGGGGGGCCCAGGGGCACCGGCCGGGCCACCAGGGCGACCGG
>NZ_BAAGZJ010000066.1:0-43424 GCF_054778635.1 Nocardiopsis nanhaiensis | reverse complement strand
GGGGCCGGGGCGTGTGGCGGGGAGCTGGAACAAGCGTCCAGCTCCCCGTTACGAGGTTCCGAAAAAGCATAAAACGGGCACCACGGGCCGCTCTAGAGACAAGCAAGCAGCTTAAACGACAAGCTAGACTGGGGCCCCGTTCGGGAACGAAACACGCCGCAGAGCCGGAGGTTGAGGACGTTGGGGCCGCTAGAGAGCACTGATCCGGAGCGCGTTGGTCGGTATCGACTGATCGCGCGCTTGGGCGCCGGTGGCATGGGTCAGGTGTTCTTGGGGCGCTCGGCCGGTGGCCGCGCGGTCGCGATCAAGCGCATCCACCCGCACCTGGCTACCGATCCGTCGTTCCGGCAGCGTTTCGCCCGCGAGGTCAACGCGGCCCGGCAGGTCAGTGGGGCCTTCACCGCGCCGGTCATCGATGCCGGGCCCGACGAGGAGGTGCCCTGGCTGGTCACCTCCTACGTGCCCTCGATGCCGCTTGACGAGGCGGTGCAGGCGCACGGGCCGCTTCCCGAGGCGAGTGTGCGGGTATTGGCGGCCGGTCTGGCCGAGGCGCTGGCCGAGATCCACCGGGTGGGTCTGATCCACCGCGACTTCAAGCCGGGCAACGTGCTGTTGGCCGAGGACGGGCCGCGGGTGATCGACTTCGGTATCGCGCGTGCCACCGACGGCACCGCGGCGACGCAGTCGGTCATCGGGACACCGGGTTTCATGAGCCCGGAGCAGGTCCAGGGTTCGGAGCTCACCCCCGGCAGCGACCTGTTCGCCTATGGCGCGGTGCTTGCCTACGCGGCCTCGGGCATCGGGCCGTTCGGGGACGGCAACATGCCCACGATGGTCATGCGCATCATCAGCAAGGAGCCGGACCTGTCCGGCGTTCCGGAGTCGTTGCGCCACCTGGTCTCGGCCTGTCTGTCCAAGGAGGTCAGGGGCCGACCGGGGCCGGGCGAGATCCTGGACTACCTGGGTGATGTGCCCGCGGGTTCGTCCTGGTTGCCTCCGGCCGTGATGATGGGTGTGCAGGAGCAGGTGGCCAGGGTGAACAAGGCCTTGGCGACCTCGGCCGGCGACCCGGGTGCGACCGGCGGCTATCAGCGCACCGAGGGGCTCGGTGCGGGTGGCGCGGCCGTGTTGGGTGGGGCCGCCGGGGCCGCGGCGGGTGCCGCGGCCGCGGGTGCCTTCGGTGACGACCAGGCCACCCAGGTGGCGCCTTCGGCGGGGGTTCAGGACCCGTCGGGCGGGGCGACCTCGGTGCTGGGCGGTCAGCAGCAGGGCGCCCCCTACCAGCCCACGGCCCAGTTCCCGGGTACGCAGCAGCCGGGGCAGACCCCGGCGACCGCGCAGTTCCAGCCGGACCAGAACGCTCCCACGCGGCAGTACCAGCAGGGCGGGCCGGGCGACGACCCCTACGCCTCCCTGTACGGAGGGCGCCGCGATCAGCAGGCCGATCCTCGGCAGCAGCAGGAGGAGCAGCACCGGCGGCAGGTGGAACAGCAGCGCCGCGAGCAGGAGCAGCGCGAGGAGCAGCGTCGGCGCCAGGAAGCCGAACGGGCGCACCGGGACCGGGTGCGTGCGGAGCAGGACGCGGCGCGTCGGGCGCAGTCGCAGGCGCGCAGGGCGGACCAGCCGGGGCTGTGGAGTTTCGTCAAGCTGCTGCCCTTGCTGATCATTCCGCTGATCCAGATCCCGCTCGGCTACGGTGCGGCGCTGGCGTGGGCGTGGTTCACCACGGAGACCGACGTGTGGACCGGGGCGGCCTACTACTTCGAGCCGTGGAGCATGGACTCGTTCTGGCACGCGACGATGCTCGGTTACTTCATCCTCAACAACCTGGTGGCGCTGGAGTACCTGGTGCGATCTTTGCGTACCTCGTTCATCACCGGTGTGGTGTTGGCGCTGGGTGTCATCGCGGCGACCAACGGGCTGCTGTACAGCTTCGGTTTCTGGGTCTGACAGGAGACCCGGGGCCCGCGAGGGGTGGTGGGGGGCACGTTCGTGCCCCCGTCACCCCCTTTTTTTCGGTAGCTCCGCCTCATTGGTGTGACCAGTGGTCGCCGATCGCAATCTGTGCAGTTCAGGGTGGGTTTCGGTACGCCCGCCGTACGTTACTGAACGTGTGCTTAGTAAACCTTTGAGTGAAAAAGCTGGCAGAGCACCCATTGTCGCGGTGTTTCGGTGCTGTTAACTTGCATCGTGAGAGCGATGGGAACGCTCCCATGGCCAGATTTCACGAATGGTACTCATATAGACCGACGGAGAAGCACAGTGCACCGATCCCGCTCTACGGCGTGCTTGCTCGCCCTGGCCCTGTCCCTTCCCCTACTCACCCAAGCTCTTCCGGCATCGGCTCAGCAGACCGGACTGCATGTCGACGACCAGGGGCGCCTGGCCCATGCCGACGGCAGCAACCTGCTCATCCGCGGTGTGAGCCACCCCCACGCCTGGTTCACCGAAGAGACTGACTCCATCGCCGATATCGCGGGCCTGGGGGCCAACACCGTCCGCGTCGTACTGAGCAGCGGCGACCAGTGGGAGGAGACCCCCGAGTCCGAGGTCGCCGCCATCGTCGACGACTGCAAGGACCTCCAGATCGTCTGCATGCTCGAGGTCCACGACGCCACGGGCTACGGAGAGGACCCCGAGGCCGTATCGCTGGACGAGGCCGTTGCCTACTGGCTGCGGATCCAGGACGCCGTGGACGGCGAAGAGGACCACGTCATCGTCAACATCGCCAACGAGCCCTTCGGCAACGACGAGGTGATCAACGAGGGGTGGGCCGAGGACACCTCCGGCGCCGTGGGGCGCCTGCGCGACGCCGGCTTCGATCACATGCTGGTCGTCGACGCCCCCAACTGGGGCCAGGACTGGCAGCACATCATGCGCGACGATGCGCCCGAGGTCGCGGCGGCCGACCCCAACGGCAACACCGTCTTCTCCATCCACATGTACGGCGTCTACGAGGACGAGTCGACCGTTGTCGACTACCTGGAGCACTTCACCGACGCCGGCCTGCCGCTCATCGTCGGCGAGTTCGGACACAGGCACACCGACGGCGATCCCGACGAGGACGCCATCATGGCCCACACCGACCGGCTGGGACTCGGGTACATCGCCTGGTCCTGGAGCGGCAACGCGGACGAGGTCGCCTACCTGGACCTGGTCGAGGACTTCGACGCCGACCGGCTCACCGACTGGGGTGAGCGCGTCTTCTACGGCCCCAACGGCATCGACTGGATCTCCTGACACCTCTTCCGTCCGCCACTGAATCCCGCTACCCCGCTCAACCGAAAGGACCCCCATGAGAACCCTCGCCAGGACCGGAGCCCTGACCGCGTCCGCCGCCCTCGTCGGAGGGCTCGCCATCGCCCTGACCCCTGAGGCGGCCGACGCGCACGGTGCCTTCACCTACCCCGCCAGCCGCACCTACGCCTGCTACGCCGACGGGATCGAGGGAGGAGACGGCGGCAACGTCCAGCCCACCAACCCCGCCTGTGCCGACGCCCTGGAGGAGGGCGGCGAGTACGCCTTCTACAACTGGTTCGGCAACTTGATCAGCGACTCCGACGGACGGCACGAGGAGTTCGTGGCCGACGGCGAGCTGTGCGGACCCACGGACGACTTCGCCGCCTTCAACGCCGTGCGCGACGACTGGCCCACCACCGACATGCCCGCGGGTGAGACCGTCGAATTCCAG
The DNA here is from genome assembly GCF_054778635.1 of Nocardiopsis nanhaiensis. Classification (NCBI taxonomy): domain Bacteria; kingdom Bacillati; phylum Actinomycetota; class Actinomycetes; order Streptosporangiales; family Nocardiopsidaceae; genus Nocardiopsis; species Nocardiopsis nanhaiensis. The sequence goes on along the minus strand of NZ_BAAGZJ010000066.1, from coordinate 39,733 downwards.
CACAACGCCTGGGCACCCCACCCCGGCACCTTCTTCACCTATGTGACCAACGCGGACTGGTCCCCCGACTCCCCGGTGAACTGGTCCGACCTGGAGCTCATCGACGAGGTCGTCGACCCGCCGCTGCGCGACGGCGGGGTCGAGGGCGCCGAGTACTACTGGGACGTGACCCTGCCCGAGCGTTCGGGCCAGCACGTGGTCTACGTGGTCTGGGAGCGCTCCGACAGCCCCGAGGCCTTCTACAACTGCTCCGACGTCGTCTTCCAATAGCCCTTTTGGAGTCGGTCCACGCGAGGAGCGCCCGCGGGGGACCCGGGAGTAGGTCGGCGGCACCGACCGGATCTGGTGCCGCGACCGCCCGGAGTTCCGTTTCCTACCCCGGCGCCCGCCTCGGCGGGACCGACGAGTGCCCGGCCCCGCGCCACGGGGCCGGGCACTCAGCTTCCCCGCAGTGTGCGGGCTCTGGGGCCTAGACCTGGGATCCGCTGTGCAGGTCCTCGTGGATCTCGCGCACCCGGTGGTGGACCGGCCGGGTGGGGGAGAGGGCCGCACAGGTGGCGGGGCACTCCAGACCCTCCACCGTCTCCACCTCCACCGAATACAGGCCGTCGCCGTGGGCCAGGGTGACCCGCACTCCGGCCTCGGTCTCCTCCTCACACAGGTGCGTCAGCGCGTTGACGCCCACCGGGGAGCCCAGGCGGGTACGGAGCGCGGCCTCGGCTGCCTGGGCGGGCGGCGAGTCGGTGCAGCGTCCCCGGTAGTTCTCGGGTGGGACCAGGCCCTGTTCGAAGGCGGCCACCGTGCGCGCGGCCGACTCCGGGTCCAAACGGCCGAAGTACACGCCCTGGGGGAGGGTGACCAGGTTGGCGGCGAAGCGGTCCCCGCCCACGTGGGTGGTCTCCCACACCTCGGCGCGGGCCCTGCCCAGGGCCGCGGCGACCGGGCGGCCCAGGACCGCGCAGCAGGGGTCCTTCTTGGCGTGGGTGCACACCAGGTACAGGGTGTGGTCCACGGGCGTGCCGAAGGAGGGCGGTTCCGGGTGTTCCACGGCCGTGACGTCGTGGGCGAGCAGTTCGGCGAGGTCGTGGAAGTCCACACGGCGGGCCCAGGGGCGGGAGCGGCTGGCGTGGACGTAGTAGGCGCGCGACGGCCCGTCGACAGGGGTGCGTTCGCTGTATCCCGGGCGCTTGATCAGCTGGGGTTTGATGTCGCGTCCGTCGATGCGCTCGGCCAGCTGGGAGACGACGCCGCTGTCCAGGCCGGGGCTTTCGAGGGCCGGGTGGCGCCAGGGGCCGTTGTGTTCGATGAGGAGCCAGCCGCCTTTGCGTCCCGCCGTACCGGCGATCTGTTCGTCGGTGTAGCGCGCCAGGGCGGAACAGCCTCGGCCGCCGTCCGGGGCGGTGGGGAGCCGCACGGGTACACGTCCAATCGGGTGGTGCTCACTACTGGGCGCGCGCCGAGGCGCCGCGGGTTTCCACGCCCGCCACCTGCGGCGGGTTGGTTAGGCTATCCTATTCCGCTGCTGTTGGCGTGGCCGGGGCCGGCCGGGCCGTGTGGTGCTCCGAGGCGGCCACGCGGGTGAATCATGAGCGGCCGTGTGGGGGGATTTCGAGGGGCCTGAGTGGCTGCCGTTCAGGAGGGGGAGCCGTCGGGCGGCGGTGCGGGAGGTCCGGCCCCGTCCGGTGCGTGCTCCGTCAGGATGTGCACCAGCGCCCGGCGCGCCGAGTCCACGTGCTCCTCCGCGGCCGTGGCCAGTGCTGGGCTGGCCCCTCGGCTGAGCAGCCGTACCAGCTCGCGGTGCTCTGCGACGAGGAGGTCCCGGTACTGGGCTTGGGCCCGGCGGATACGGGTGCGCTGGAACAGGTGCACCTGCGAGCGCACACCGTTCCAGGAGTCGAGGAGGCGACTGTTGTCGGCGGCCTCGTACACGCGGTCGTGGAAGGCCATGTCCAGGGCCAGCAGGGTGTGTTCGTCGGCATCGGCTTCCACGGCTCGCCGCATGGCCTCGACCAGGGAGTCCAGGTCGGCCAGGACGGCGGGGGTCATGTTCTGGGCGGCGGTGGTGGTGGCCAGGCGTTCCAGGGCCGCGCGGACGGTGTAGACCTCGTCGACGTCGGTGGGGCTGAGCTCGATCACCCGGGCGCCACGGTGCCATTCGCTGCGCACCAGGCCCTCCCGCTCCAGGATGGCCAGTCCCTCGCGCACCGAACCTCGGCTGACGTCCAGGGAGGCGGCCAGTTCGACCTCGCGCAGCGGCGCTCCGGGCGGGACCCGTCCCTCGAGGATGGATTCCCGGACGCGATCGGCGGCCTCGTGGGCCAGCCCTCGCCTTCGTACCCTGCGCATCCCGCTCTTCCTGTCGGTGGTTGGTGCGTGCCCCAACGCCGCAGTTTACGGCGCACTCCTCGATAAATGAGAATCTTTCGGGTCCGTAAATGATGTTCGAATGTTGACATTACCCCGGGTACTCCCGAGTATGGGGTCGCTGGTGCGGGGAGATAAGCCCCGTGGTCCGGGTCCCGTCCTGACCCGGACCACGGCCCCCGCCACCGTTTTCGTGCCGCGGCGCCGCCTTTTCCCATCCCCGCTGACTGTGCGCCCGTTGCCCCGACCGCCCGGCCTGATCCATCCCGTCCGGCCCGCCGCGGCAGTGGCCCGGTGCTCGCGCCCGCACATCGTCGCAGAACGCCCTGACCAGGCGTGGTCATCCGATCTTCCGCTGTTCACGAGTCTGAAACGTGCCTGATCCGTGCCTTGACCTGGTGATGCGCATCACCTATGTTCACAAGATGAACACATGTTCGCTTAGCGTACATTTCGCGTAGTCGCGCACCCACATCCCTCTCATCACCAGCTGGAGTCCTGATGCGCCCGACATTGGCCGCCCTCGCCACGGGAGCGGCGCTGCTCGCAGCCACGGCATGCAGCCCCCAAGCCGACAACGCCGACGACGGCGAGATGACCGCCGTCACCGCGGCGGTCATCCCGATCCTCGACGTAGCCCCCATCTACCTAGGCGTCGACCAAGGCTTCTTCGAGGACCGCGGCGTCGACCTGGAACTGGAGTCCGGCTCCGGCGGGGCCGCGATCGTCCCCGGGGTGGTCAGCGGCGAGTTCGACTTCGCCTTCAGCAACATCGTCTCCCTCGTCGTCGCCCGCGAACAGGGGCTACCCCTGACGACGCTCTCCAACGGCGCCACCAGCGCCGGGGAACAGGGAGCCGACTTCGGCGGCGTGTTCGTGCTCGACGACAGCGACGTCGAGAGCGCAGCCGACCTCGAGGGACTGACGGTGGCCGCCAACAACCTCAACAACATCGGCGACACCACCGTCCGCCAGTCGGTGCGCGCCGACGGAGGGGACCCCGCCGAGGTCGACTTCGTCGAACTGCCCTTCCCGGACATGCCCGCCGCACTGGAGACCGGCCAGATCGACGCCGTATGGGCGGTCGAACCCTTCGGCTCCACCATCCTCGAGGCCGGACACCGCGAGATCGCCTCCAACTTCGTGGACACGCACCCGGACCTGTCCATCGCCGCCTACTTCGCGGCCGAGGACCGCATGGCCGAGGATCCAGAACTCTTCGAGGCCATCACCGAGGCGCTGCACGAGTCCATGGCCTACGCCGACGACAACCCCGACGAGGTCCGCCGCATCCTGTCCACCTACACCGAGATCGAGCCGGACCTCATCGAGGACATGGTGCTGCCCCGCTTCCCCGAGGAGGTCAACGAGGAGTCGGTCGGTGTGCTGGCCGACCTCATGGTCACCGACGGGCTCATCGACGACGCCCCCGACCTCGACGGCCTCCTGCACTGACCCGCAACCGCACCACCCCGCCTGTCCCTGGAGAACTACATGACCGCCAACAAGACCGTGCTGGGCGTGATCGCTTCCGGAGCCGCACTCACCCTGACCGCCGCCTGCGGCAACGGCGAGACCGCCGAGACCGAGGACGGTCTCACCCCCCTCGACGTGGGCGTGCTGCCGATCACCGCAGTCGCCCCGATCTACCTGGGTGAGGAACAGGGGTTCTTCGAGGAGCGCGGCCTGGACCTGAACATCGAAACCGGTGGCGGCGGCGCGACCACCGTCCCCCGCGTGGTCAGCGGCGAGCTCGACTTCGCCTTCGGCAACCTCGCCTCCATCCTCATCGCACGCGATCAGGGCCTGCCCCTGACCGTGGTCGCCAACGGCATGACCACCACCGGTGACGCCGACACCGACTACAGCGCCCTGGTCGTGCCCGCCGACAGCGACGCCGCCGACGCGTCCGACCTGGACGGCGCCACCGTGGCCATCGACAACCTCAACAACATCGGCGACACCTCGGTGCGCAACTCCGTGCGCGAGGCGGGCGGGGACCCCGAAGACCTGGACTTCATGGAACTGGCCTTCCCGGACATGCCCGGAGCCCTGGAGAACGGGCAGGTCGAGGCCGCATGGGTGGTCGAGCCCTTCCTCACCATCGCCCTCGAGCAGGGCGCCACCGAGGTCGCCGCCAACTTCGTGGACATGCACTCCGAACTCTCCATCGCCACCTACTTCACCTCCGATGAGCTCATCGCCGAGGACCCCGAGACCGTGGACGCCTTCACCGAGGCCATGAACGAGTCCCTCGCCTACGCCGAGGACCACCCCGACGAGACCGCCCAGACCCTCAGCACCTACACCGAGATCGAGCCCGACCTCTTCGACCAGCTGCGCTGGCCGCGCTTTCCCGAAGAGATCGACCACGACGCCCTGGAGACCCTGGGGGACCTGATGGTCACCGACGGCATCATCGAAGACCCCGACCTCGAATCGCTGATCCGATGACCGCCAAAGACACCACACACCCCGAGACCACACCCGCCGAGAGCACACACCCGGGCGGCGCCGGACACCCCCGTGCGCAGAGCTCGGCCCCCAACCGGCCGCTGCTCGGCACCCTGGGGATCGTCGGCCTGCTCGCGCTGTGGGAGCTCGCGCCCCGCCTGGGGCTGGTTCCCGAACGCTACTTCCCGCCAGTCTCCGAAGTCCTGACCACCCTCGCCGAACGCGCCACCACCGCACCGTTCTGGGAGGCCGTCGGGCACACCCTGTACGGATGGGCGCTCGGCCTGGCCATCGCCTTCGCCGCCGCGGTCCTGCTCGGCTTCGCACTGGGGTCCACACCCCGCCTGCGCGCCTTCACCACGTCCACGGTGGACTTCCTGCGGCCCATCCCCTCGGTCGCGCTCATCCCGCTCGCCGTGCTCGTCTACGGCACCGACATCCGCTCCACCCTGCTCCTGGTGATCTACGCCTGCTTCTGGCTGATCTACATCCAGGTCCTGTACGGGGTGGCCGACGTGGACCCGGTCGCCGAACAGACCGCCCGCTCCTACAGGCTGGGCAGCCTGTCCCGTATCCGCTACGTCGTGTGGCCCACGACGCTGCCCTACCTGATGACCGGACTGCGCCTGGCCGCGGCGGTCGGACTCATCCTGTCCATCACCGCCCAGCTCGTCATCGGCTCACCCGGCATCGGGGACCAGATCACCAACGCCCAACAGGGCGGCGCCGTCGCCCTCGTCTACGCCTGGATCGTGGCCACCGGCATCCTCGGCGTGCTCATCAACATCGGTGTGCGCGCCCTGGAACGCCGCGTCCTGCACTGGCACACGTCCGTCCGCGGGGAGGCCGCAGCATGAGCCAGCCCACCACCGTCGAACCCCACGCCACCGGGCACGGGGACGGCGAGGCCGGACCCGCAAAGGCCTCGGCCCGGCGCGCCCGCCGCCGCACCGGAGCACCCGGGCCCGGACTGCGCGTCCTGCACGTCCTGGCGCTGCCGACCGTGCTCATCGGCGTGTACTGGGCCTTCACCGCCCAGCCCGGGGCCAGCTTCTACACGCCCACCCCCGCCGAGATCGGGTCGGCCTTCGCCGACCTGTGGTTCTCCGACAGGTTCTTCGTCGACGTCCTGCCCAGCCTGGGCCGCCTCCTCGTCGGTTTCGCGCTCGCCGCGCTCATCGGTATCGGTCTGGGTGTCCTGCTCGGCCTGGACGCGCGCGTACGCGCCACCGTCGAACCCGTCCTGGAGTTCCTGCGCGCCATCCCGCCGCCCGTGCTCGTGCCGCTGATGATCATGCTGGCCGGCGTCGACGACGGTATGAAGATCCTGGTGATCGTCTTCGGCTGCGTGTGGCCCATCCTGCTCAACACCGTCGAGGGTGTGCGCGCCGTCGACCCGGTCCTGTCCGACACCGCCCGCTGCTACGGCGTCTCCGGGCTGACCCGGCTGCGTGTCCTGGTGCTGCGCTCGGCCAGCCCGCAGATCATGGCGGGGCTGCGCCTGGCGCTGGCCCTGGCCATCATCCTCATGGTCATCAGCGAGATGTTCGCCAGCTCCAGCGGCCTGGGCTTCGCGATCGTGCAGTTCCAGCGCACCTTCGCCATCCCCGAGATGTGGGCGGGCATGGTCCTGCTCGGCATCATCGGCTTCGTGCTCTCGTCCCTGTTCGAGCTCGTCGAGGGGCGCGTCCTGGGCTGGTACCGCGGCCTGCGCGCCGCCAACCGGGGGGAGTAGCCACCGTGAACAACCAAGGAGAACGTCCCGCCATGCTCAAGGTCACCGGCCTGCGCAAGATCTACAACGGGGGCGCCACGGCCGTGGAGGCCGTACGCGACCTGACCTTCGAACTCGCCGAGGGCGAGCTGGTCTGCCTGGTCGGCCCGTCCGGCTGCGGCAAGACCACCCTGCTCAAGTGCATCGCCGGGCTCATGGCGCCCACCGAAGGCAGCGTCGAACTGGCCGACCGGCCGGTCCTGGCTCCGCCGCCCGGTATGGCCGTGGTCTTCCAGGAGTACGGGCGCAGCCTGTTCGCGTGGATGAGCGTGCGCGCCAACGTCGAGCTCCCCCTCAAGGAGAAGAAGCTGCCCAAGGCGCGCCGCGCCGAACTGGTTTCTGAGGCACTGGAAGCGGTCGGTCTGACCGACGCCGCAGACTCCTACCCCTGGCAGCTCTCCGGCGGCATGCAGCAGCGCGTGGCCATCGCCCGAGCGGTCGCCTATGAGCCGCAGGTGCTGCTCATGGACGAGCCGTTCGCCGCCGTGGACGCCCAGACCCGCGCCGACCTCGAGGATTTGGTCAGGGAGATCTGGCAGCGCCTGGGCGTGACCGTCCTGTTCGTCACCCACGACATCGACGAAGCCGTCTACCTGGGAGAACGGGTCCTGGTGCTGTCCAATTCGCCCACTATCGTCCAGGATGACATCACCGTCGACCTGCCGGTGGAACGCGACCAGCTCACCACCCGCCAGGACGAGCGCTTCACCGAGCTGCGCGCCCGGGTCTACGCCCAGATCCAGCGGGCCAAGAAGGGCGAGGGCCAACCCGCCGCCTGAGCGCCGACCCGCAGCCGGAGAGCTGCCTGACCGCCGACTGAAGGCGGCCGCCGACACCGGAGCCGCCCGAAAAGCGCGCCGCCACCGCACAGAGGGAGAACCACCGTGAGTCTGCTCGCAGCCGAAGAGCACACCTCCGCCGTCTTCACCGGAACCTGGACCGCCGCCAAAGGGGGCGACGCCGAGGTCGTCTCACCCTCCTCCGGTACCGTCCTGGGCCGTACCGGTATCGCCAACGCCGAGGACGTACACGAAGCGGGCACCCGGGCCGCCCGCGCCCAGCGCGCATGGGCAGCCACGTCCTTCGAGGAGCGCGCCGCCGTCATGCGCCGCGCCGGAGACCTGCTGGAGGCCCACGAGGACGAGGTCATCGGCTGGCTGCGCCGCGAGGGCGGGGCCGCCGCCGGCATGGCCGGCTTCCAGGTGCACGTCGCCGCGGGCGAGTGCTTCGAGGCCGCCGCGCTGGCCTCCCAGCCCCACGGCGAGATCCTGCGCACCGGCAAGCCGCGCCTGAGCTTCTCCCGCCAGGTCCCGGCCGGCGTGGTCGGGGTCATCGCCCCGTTCAACGTCCCCCTCATCCTGGGGATCCGCTCGGTCGCCCCGGCCCTGGCCTTGGGTAACGCCGTCATCCTCAAGCCCGACCCGCGCACCGCGGTGGGCGGCGGCGCGGTCCTGGCCGAGGTCTTCCGGAAGGCGGGCGTGCCCGAGGGCGTCTTCCAGGTGCTGCCCGGCGGTGTCGAGGCCGGTGAGGCCCTGGTCGCCGACCCGCACGTGCGCGTCATCTCCTTCACCGGCTCCACCCCGGCGGGGCGCAAGGTCGGCGAGGCCGCAGCCCGCCACCTCAAGCGCGCCCACCTGGAGCTGGGCGGCAACTCGCCGCTGGTCATCCTGGACGACGCCGCCATGGACTCGGCCGCCTCCATCGGGGCCTGGGGCTCCTTCCTGCACCAGGGCCAGATCTGCATGACGACCGGCCGCCACCTTGTGCACGAGTCCGTCGCCGACGCCTACGTCGAGCGGCTCGCGGCCAAGGCGGACGCGCTCGTGGTGGGCAGCACCGAGGAGGACGGCGCGGCGCTGGGCCCGATCATCGACGCCGGACAGCGCGACAAGATCCACCACCTGGTCACCAGCAGCGTCGAGAACGGTGCACGCCTGCGTGCGGGCGGCACCTACGAGGAACTGTACTACCGGCCCACCGTCCTGGACGGGGTCGACCCGCACACCCCGGCCTACGCCGAGGAGGTCTTCGGCCCTGTGGCCCCGGTGGTGCGCTTCTCCTCGGTCGACGACCTGGTCGAGCTGGCCAACACCACCCCCTACGGCCTGTCGCTGGGTGTGGTTACCACCAACCCGATGCGGGGCATGGAGATCGCCGACCGCATCCCCAGCGGCATCGTGCACATCAACGACCAGACCGTTGACGACGAGGCGGTGGCCCCCTTCGGCGGGGTGGGGGCCTCGGGTACGGGTTCGCGCTTCGGCGGCACCCGCGCCAACCTGGAGGCCTTCACCGAGACCCAGTGGATCACCATGCAGGCCGACCCGGCCCGCTACCCCTTCTGATCCCGCGATGACCTTGCCCCCGTCTCCACCCTCGGCGGCCGGGAGTGGAGACGGGGCGAGACCGGGGCTGTCCGCTAACCGGTCAGGTCGGGGATGACCTGAGGGCCCACCCGGCGCACGTAGTCGCGGAACAGGGCCACGGCCGGGGGCTCGTAGCCCCCGCCCGAACCGTCCTCGGGCCAGACCACCCCGACCTCCCGCTCGGCCTCGCCGTCCCGGATGCGCAGCTCCACCGTCCCGCCCAGCGGCCCCTTAGGGCGGGCGGGCAGGACCGACACCCCCAGCCCCGCTGCCACCAGGCCGCGCGCCGTGGCGATGTCGTCGGCCTCGAAGGCCACCTTGGGGGTGAACCCCGCCCGGTCGCTGAGCCGGTCGGTCAGATGCCGTACCCCGCGACCCGGCTTGAGCAGGATGAACTCCTCACGCGCGGCCGACAGCGCCGCCACCCCGTCCTCGGCGGCGGCCAGCGGATGGTTCTCGGGCACCACCAGACGCAGGTACTGGGTGTGCAGGACCGCCGAGGTCAGCCCGGGCCCCGACGGCAGCGGCGAGGTCAGCGCCAGGTCCGCGCCGCCCGAGGCCAGGCGGCGCAACGACTCGGCCCACGCCTCCTGGGTCAGGGTGAACCGCACCCCCGGGTGCTCGGCCCGAAAACCCCGCAGCAGCACCGGCACCACCTCCACCCCCAGCGTGGGCAGGAAGGTCAGCGCCACCCGGCCCTCCTCGGAACCCGTGAGTTCGGCCACCCCCTGGCGCAGATCGCCCAGCGCCCGCTGCACGTGCGGCAACAGCATCCGCCCGGCCCGCGTCAGCCGGATCCCCCGCCCCGTGCGCTCCACCAACGCCATCCCCAACTCCTCCTGCAACCGGGCCAAAGCCCTGCTCAGCGTGGGTTGCGGCATGTTCAGCGACTGGGCGGCGTGCGTGACGTGCTCGGTCTCCGAGACCGCCGCGATCATCCGCAACCGCGGCGCCAGAACCTGCGCGAGCGCGTCCACATCCGGGTTGTTCATGCACAACAGTATGCATCAACGTGAAAGCATGCATTGGACGTATGAAATCGCGCTTTCTAGCGTGGAAGCATGACCGTGACCAGCAGTTCCACCCCGTCCCACGACGCGCGCCCCCGCGCGGGGACCACCCGCTACCGACGCACGGTCATCGCCCTCGTCGCAGCCGCCGTGGCCACCTTCGCCCAGCTCTGGTCGGTCCAGCCCATCCTGCCCGCCATCGCCACGGGCTTCGACACCTCCGCGGGCCAGGCCGCCCTGGCGGTGTCCCTGGCCACCGGGGGCCTGGCCGGGTTCACCCTCGTCTGGAGCGGAGCCGCCGACCGCATCGGCCGCGCCCGCGTCATCGCGCTCTCCCTGCTCCTGGCCACCCTGCTGGGCTGCTTCGCCCCCTTCGCCACCGAACTGTGGCTCCTCCTGCTGCTGCGCACCCTCCAAGGCGCGGCCCTGGGCGGGGTCCCCGCGGCCGCCGTCGCCTACCTCGCCGAAGAGATCCACCCCGCTGACGCCCCCAAGGCCACCGGCCTCTACATCGCCGGAAACCCCCTGGGAGGCATGGGCGGGCGCCTCCTGGCCGGGTTCGCCGCCGACCTCGGCGGGTGGCAGTGGGGTATCGCCGCCAACACCCTCCTCGGACTCCTCGCCCTGAGCGTCTTCGTGCTGGTCCTGCCCCGCCAGCCCAAACCCGCCAGCACCGAACGGACCGGCCCCGGAAGCACCCCTCCCGGGCCCGGCATGGGCCAGCGCCTGCACGCCGCGATCACCACCCGCGGCCTGCCCGCCCTCTACGCCCAGGCGCTGCTCCTCATGGGCGCCTTCATGACCGTGTACAACCTGCTGGGCTTCCGCCTCATGGCCGAACCCTTCGGCCTGTCCCAGGCGACGGCCTCCCTGCTCTTCCTCGCCTACACCGCCGGAATGCTCGGCTCGGCGGTGGCGGGCTCGGCCACCGTCCGCTGGGGCAGCTACGGGGTGCTCGCCACCGCCACCCTGCTCATGCTCGCCGGGTTCGGCGGCCTGTTCACCACACTGCTGCCAGCACTGCTGGCCGCGCTGCTCCTGCTGACCTTCGCCTTCTTCTCCGCCCACGCCACCGCCTCGGCCTGGGTGGGCTCCCACGCGGTGCGGGGACGAGCCCAGGCGATGGCGATCTACACCCTCGCCTACTACCTGGGCTCCAGCCTCTTCGGCTGGATCGGCGGCCTGGTCTACGACGCGGTCGGCTGGAACGGCGCCCTGCTCTTCGCCATGGGCCTGACCGCGCTCGCCGGACTCATCGCCCTCAGACTGCGCCGCCTGCCCGCCCCGGACCGAACCTGAGCCGGGCGCCCGTCCAAGCAGGTCACAACCGGCTGGCGTAGTCCTCCTTGACCGAGCGCAGGTGCGTCCACGTGTCCAACCCGGTCACCTCCGGGAAGGCGCGAAGGCGCTCGAGCGCGGCGTCCAACTCGACCGGGCTCGCCCCCTGCAAGGTAGCCACGGCGTCGAACCTGCCGATCGTGGCGACGACGAACTCCACGTGCCCGTCGCCGCGCAGGCGGGGCAGCACGTCGTTCGCGTCGGCACACAGCGTCATGCCGACACCCATCGTGAGGAGCCGACCGAAGTGACCGCGCTCCTGCACGACGACCAGCCGGGCGATCCGGGCCTGCAGCATGCGGTGGACCCGTGCGCGCACAGCCGAAGGGGATCGGTCCACCAGTGCCGCGAGGTCCCGCCATTTCGCCCGGCCGTCGAGCTGGAGGCGCGCCAGGAGGAGGCGGTCGATTTCGTCGATCCGGATCGGATCGAAGCGGTCGTGCTCGAGTAGGCCCTTGTGCACGTTGGTGTAGACGACCGTGTCGGTCCGGGCGACCGCCGGGTGGCGCCGCACCCGGGCGAGGAGGGCCTGAACCTCGTCGTGGGTGCGTACACGCACCTCCATGATGAAGTCGTAGACACCGGCGACGACGGACACCAGGACGGTCTCGGGCCAGGACGCCACGAGCGCGGCGACGCCGTCGAGCGGCCCGCGCGTGGCCACGGACACGTGTGCGATCACGTGCAGGCCGGAGAACCGCGGATGGACCGCGGCGACGACCCGGATCGCACCGGACCCGACCAGGTCGCGAACGTGCTCGGCGACCACACCGCGCGGCTCGTGGAGCGACTCGGCCAGGGCCACCACGCTCGCCCTCGGTGAGTCGTGGAGGGCCGCAACCAGCCGCTGGTCAAGATCGATCGAAGATTCCGCCAAGGTCCCCGCCTCCCGCCGGTCCCTTTTCTGCAGGAATACTGCGCAGTTCAGTGGTGGCGGCGGACCGCACCCCACCGTTCAACCGAAAAGGAAGGCGCAAAGTCGTACAAGGATACTGAATCGGCGCTCCGACGCGAAAGAGATGCCCTTGTTGGCGGACGGCATCGCTTCTAGGCTCACACCCACTCACCTGGCGTGGAAGCGAAGAGGTCTCCGGATGAGACGCCCCGTGACCAGGCCTTCGCCTCCCTCCCAAGGCGGTATGTCCAATGAGCACCGGTTCACACGGCTCCCAGACCTTCAGCCACCGCCGTGCACTGCGCGCGGGATCGGCATCGTTCGTGGGAACGTCGATCGAGTTCTACGACTTCTACATCTTCGCCACCGCGGCGGCCCTGGTGTTCGGCCCGCTGTTCTTCCCGGACGCGGATCCGATCGCGGGCGTGCTCTACTCCTTCGCGACCTATGCGGTGGGCTTCTTCTTCCGCCCGTTGGGCGCCTTCATCTTCGGCCATGTCGGCGACCGGCACGGCCGCCGCCTCTCCCTGGTACTGACCCTGCTGCTGATGGGGGTGGCCACCACGCTGGTCGGCGTGCTGCCCACCTACGAGACCGCCGGCGTCCTGGCCCCCAGCCTGCTCATCTTCCTGCGGGCCCTGCAGGGCATCGCCGTGGGCGGCGAATGGGGCGGCGCCGTACTGATGTCGGTCGAGAACGCGCCCGACCGCTTCAAGGGCTTCTACGGTGCCTTCCCCCAGCTCGGCAACCCCATGGGTGCCCTCATGGCCTCGGGCATCTTCGCGCTGCTGACCATCGGCGGCTCGGACTTCCTGGAAGCCGGCGGCTGGCGCATCCCGTTCCTGTTGTCCGCGGTACTGATCGCCGTGGGCTTCTGGGTCCGCTACCGCGTGGAGGAGTCACCGGTCTTCGAGACCGAGGTCGCCGAGGACGTCCACCAGGAACTGCCGCTGAAGTCGGCGATCGTGCGCAACTGGAAGATCATCCTGCTCGGCGTCGGCCTCATCCCGATCTCCACCGGCGGCTACTACATCGTCACCACCTTCGCGACCGCCTACGGTACCGAGCCCGCCTTCGGGGTCGGCATCAGCGAAAACGACATCCTCACCATCCTGACCGTCGCGGCGCTGTGCGAGCTGCTGTCCACCCTGCTCATCGGCGCCATAGCCGACCGGGTCGGCCGCAAACGGGCCATGTTCGTCGGTCTCCTGCTGACCGCCGCCCTCGTCGTGCCGATGTTCGTGACGATGGACCCGGACAACATCGTGCTGATGTTCGTCCTGTTCGCGGTGGTACGCATCCTGATGAACTTCGCCTGGGCACCGATGGCGTCGATCCTGGCGCAGATGTTCGACCCGCGGGCGCGCCAGACCAGCCTGTCCGTGTCCTACGCGGTCGGCGCCGCGATCTGGGGCGGACTCGCCCCGGTCACCGCCACCGCGCTGTTCAACGCCACCGGGACGATCTGGAGCGTCATCGGGCTGTTCGGGGCCATGACCCTCGTCAGTCTCGTCTGCCTGGCCGCCGCCCCACAGCGCACCGACGACACCTTCGAAGAGGACCTGGCGGCCAAAGCCGCGAAGGACCAGCCGGGCGGTACGGCACCCGACCAGGACACGTGAGGTAGCGGAATGCGCAAGCTGCACACCTTCGACGACGCCCCGGCGGACTGGACACCGACCCTGATCACCGCCCGGCGCCTGCACACCCTCGAGGACGCCCTGCCCGAGGCGAACGCGATGCTCATCGCCCGCGACCGCATCGCGGCGCTCGGCACCGCCGACCAGTGCCGCCGAGCCGCGACGGCGCTCGGCCTCGGGCGCCCACGCGAGACCGACCTCGACGGCGCGACCCTCGTACCGGGCTTCGTCGATCCGCACGCCCATCCCCTGATGCACGGGCAGACGCGCACCTGGGTGGACTGCGGTCCCGCACAGGCACGAACGATCCCGCAGATCATCGCCCGCCTCCAACAGCGCGGACGCAAGACGCCGGGGGACAGCCCCGTCCGCGGTTACGGCTACGAACTCCACAACCTGGAAGAAAGGCGCCATCCCACCCGCCACGAACTCGACCTGGTCGCGCGGGACCGCGAGGTCTACCTCATGAACGCCTCCGGTCACGGTGGTGTCGTCAACTCCTACACCCTGGCCAGGCACGGCATCACACGGGAGACCGGGAACCCGCCGGGCGGGGAGTTCCACCGGGACGCAGACGGGGAACTCACCGGCGAGCTCTCGGACGCGGCATGCAACATCCTGACCGGAATCACGGGGGTCAAGGTCGCCAACCACGGCCCGAACCTGCACCTGGGCGACAGCGTGGAGGACCACATCGAGCAGCTGCGCACCGCTCAGCACTCGTTCCTGGCCGGCGGGGTGACGACGGTCGGCGACGCCCAAGTGAGCCAACGCGAGTTCGACACCTATCTGCGCCTGGCCGAGGCCGGCGACCTGCGCATCCGGTACTCGATGTACTTTCTCTCGCACCTGCTCGAAGACGTCCTCGCGACCGGGATGCACGGCGCCTTCGGCAACGACCGCCTGAGCTTCGCGGGCTTCAAGTTCTACGCCGACGGCACGCTCGGCGGCTGGACCGCCTACTTTCCCGAAGGCTACGCCGGCGACCCCTGCCGCACCGGCATGCTCTACCACGAGCCCGCCGAGTACGAGAAGCTCATCGGCCGCGCACACCAAGCGGGGCTCCAGACCGCGACGCACGCGCAGTCACCGGATGCCATAGCCATGGTGATCGACGCCGTCGAGCACGCCCAAGAGGACTGCCCGAGGCCGGATGCCCGGCACCGCATCGAACACTGCGGGCTCCCGACCCCGGCACAGATCGCACGGATGGCCGACGCCGGGATCCTCCCGGTCAACCAGCCCCAGCACTACTACAACTGGGGTGAGGGGGTCACCGACGGGATCGGCACCGTCGGAGAGCGGTTCAACCCGCTCGGAGAGTTCGCCGCGGCGGGTGTCCCCGTGGTGCTGAGTTCGGACGCCCCGGTCGCCGATCCGCTGCCGTTGCAGGCGATCCAGACCGCGGCCACCCGCCGCACCGCGCAAGGCAACCGGCTCGGGCCCGACGCCCTGCGAATCCCGGTACGCAAGGCACTCGAAGCGCACACCATCGCGGGCGCCCACGCACTCGGCAGGGAGCACGACCTCGGCTCGCTCACCGTGGGCAAGAGGGCCGACTTCACCGTGCTCGGAGCCGACCCCCTCCAGGTCGACCCCGAAGAGATCAGTGCCATTGCCGTCCGGTCGACCTGGGTCGGTGGGCAACCGGCCTATGACACGGAAGGGGACGTCGACTCGTGAACGAGCCCGCGACCGGACCGCGCCCCGGGCCCGACACCGAGCACTTGGACAACGTCGGCCGGCACGTGCTGACGGTGCTGCGCGACTACGGGATCGACACGGTCTTCGGCATCCCCGGCACCCACAACCTCGAGTTCTACCGGCACCTGCCCAAGCTCGGCATCCGCCCGGTGACGACCCGCCACGAGCAGGGCGCCGGCTTCGCCGCCGACGGATGGTCGCTGCAGACGGGCCTTCCAGGGGTCGTCATCACGACGTCGGGCCCCGGCCTGCTGAACGTCCTGTCCGCCGCCGCGACCGCCTACGCCGAATCCCGCCCGCTGATCGTCCTCACCCCGGGCGTGCCGCTCGGAGCCGAGCACACCGACATCGGCGCACTGCACGAGACCAAGGACACCCGCGGCGCGGCCGACGCGGTCGTCGAGTGGGCACGACGCGTGGAATCCGGCCGCGAGGCCGTGCAGGCCGTGCACGACGCACTCGAGCTGTTCCGCACTGGACGCCCCCGACCCGTCGTCATCGAGGTCCCGCTCGACGTGCTCGAAGGCCGCAGCGACTGCCCGCCGGAGCTGCTCCGGGCCCGGCCCGACCCCGCACCCCGGACCGGCGATCCGGCAGACGTCGAACGGGCCGCGGCACTGCTCTCCGGCGCGGCCCGGCCCTTGGTGCTCGCGGGCGGCGGCTCGCGAGAAGCAGCCCAGGTCCTGCGCGAGGTCGCCGAACGGCTCGACGCCCCCGTCGTGACCACCCTCAACGGCCGCGCCGCCCTGCCCGAGTCACACCCCCTCGCGGTGGGCGCCGCCCTGCGCCTGCCAGCCGCCCACGACCTCGTCAACGACGCTGACGTGCTCCTGGTGGCCGGCTCGAAGATGGGCGAAGCCGAACCGTGGGGAGGCCGGTTGCACCCGTCCGGGCAGGTCATCCGGATCGATCGGGTCGCAGCACAACTGCACAAGAACATCACCGCGCGGACCGGCATCGTCGGCGACTGCGGCGCCGTCCTGACGCAGCTGCACGAAGCCCTCCCGGCACACGCCGACATCGACAAGGGCCGACGCCAGGACGGTCGGCGGCGAGCAGCGCAGGCCCGAGACCGCATCGACGCCCAGGGACGCCAGTGGAGCCCGACCGCGAGCGCCTGCGCCGAAGCCGTCGCGGCCGGTCTGCCCGCCGACGTCATCCTCGGCGCGGACTCCTCACAGGTCTGCTACTACGGCACGGCCAACTTCGTGACCCTCGAGCACCCGAACTCCTACCTGTACATGGCCACCTACGCGACCCTGGGCTACGGCCTCCCCGCCTCGATCGGCGCGAAGACCGCCCGACCCGACCGCCCGGTCGTGTGCGTGGTGGGTGACGGTGCGCTGATGTTCTCGGTCCAGGAACTCATGACCGCCGTCGAGCAGGAACTCGACCTGGTGGTGGTGTGCGCCGACAACGGCGGTTACCGGGAGATCGAGGAGAACGAGGCCGACCGGGGCATCGACCCCGTCGGCGTCCGACTCGCCCAGCCCGACTGGGTCCGGCTCGCCGGCGCCTTCGGTGGCACAGGCACACGGGTCACCACGGCCGAGGACGTGCCCTCAGCGGTCCGTCGGGCGCTGGAGGCCGGCGGCGTCCAGTTGGTCCACGTTCCCCTGTCGCTCTTCGAACGGTCTTCGACGGCCACCCGCGGCAGCGGGCACGGCGAGCACCCCTGAGTTCGAGCATCCCCGAGTCCGAGGAAGGCTGGGTCTTCGTGACCGCATCGAGAACGCGTGACGTGCACAGAACCGCCCCGTCGATGCCGGCGGCGATGACGCCGCAGAAGGACACCGCACTCAACTGGATCGAGGACCACCTCGACCGCCTCTCGGCCTGGCACAGCCAACTGTGGCACCTGGCCGAACCCGCCTGGCGCGAGTACGAGTCGGCGGAGCTGGTGAAGGGCATCCTCCGGGACCACGGATTCGAGGTCGAGGAGGAATCCGGCGGCATGCCGACCGCGTTCGCCGCCCGGTTCTCCCACGGCACCGGGGGATCGACGATCGGGGGCTACGCCGAGTACGACGCCGTGCCGGGCAACTGCCAGGCCGCCGCGACCAGCGAGCATCCGCGGGCGGGCCTGTCCCGATGGGCCGCCGGACACACGGACCCGCACAGCGCACTGGCGATCGGATCACTGGCCGGATTCCTCGGGGCCAAGGAAGCCATGACCACGCACGGCATCGACGGCTCACTGGTGTTCTTCGGTGAGCCCGCGGAGAAGGTCCGCGGCTCCAAACCCCTCCACGCGGCCGCCGGATACTACGACGGAGTCGACGCGTTCCTCAGCTTCCACCCCGCCTACATGCTGCCGTTCTCCAACACGGTCCGCTGGGAGACCCACTGCCGACCGAACTACTGCATGGTCTACACCTTCACCTGCGACGAACCGCACCACTGGAGGTCAGCGCCCGGCGGCGCCCCCATCCCACAGGCGCACACGGCACCTCGGGCGCCGGGGGCCAACGACGCCCTCGTGATGATGTACACGATGGGCAAGATGACCCGGGAGAACATCCTGCCCTCGGACAGCGGCTGGCTGGTCTCGGAGGCACTGCTGACGGCCGGGCAGGCAACCGCGGACAACCTCCCTGCGCACGTCGCCCAGCTCCAGTACGCCTGCCGCCTGGCCGACCTGGACCAGCTGGACACGCTGACGCAGGCCCTGGACCGCATCGCGGAGTCCGCGGCACAGGTCACCGGATGCAACTGGAGGCGCGACTGGGTGTCCAAGTCGCGCCCGGGGCTCGGCAACCACGCCATGGCGGAGGTGACCTACGCCAACATGCAGCTGACCGGACCCCCGGAGTTCGGTGCCGAGGCCGAATCCGCCGCCCGCGAGATCCAGGCGAACCTCGGCCTGGAGCCGATGGAGAAGCCGTTCCTGCCCGCCTGCTCGGAACTCGTCGAGCCCTGGGAAGCCGAGCGACAGCTGCGCCAGACCCTGCCGCCGTGGGTGAAGTACTCCACCACCGATGACTACACCGAGTACTGCTGGCACGCACCCACGGCACGCATGTACGTCGGACGCGCCATGCTCAACGCGCCAGAGGGGTTTTCGTACCCGGACTGGGCGATGAACGCGCTCGGTGGCATCCCGGAGACCATCGATCCGACATGGCGGGCGGCCGGCCGGACCATCAGCGCCACGATTCTCGACCTCTTGACCCGGCCCGACGTGCTGGCCGACGCCCAGCGGGAGTTCGAGGACCGCACGGGCGGCGGCATCGGCGGTGCGGACTGGATCCCGCCCCTGTGCGACTACGAGCCACCGACCGGGTTCCGATGGCCCGAGTACGTGACCACCCCGCGCGGGCGCGAATGGTGGATCCCCACGACCCCGGCCGATACCCGGCACGGGGACCGGTCCGGCTGAAGCCCGACCACGGCTGACCGCGGCGGTCGGCACGCGCGGCCGGAGACCGGTCCATACGGTCTTTCGCGCTTCCCCTTGACCTCAACCCCGGTTGATGCGGTGTACTGCACCGGACCAAGGAAGGAAGATCCGCCATTCCCACGAAGACTCTGCACATCCCCACCGCGGACGGCCAGGCCGACGCCTTCGCCGCCTACCCCGACCAAGGCGGACGCCACCCAGGCGTGCTCCTGTACATGGACGCCTTCGGCGTGCGGCCCGTGCTGGAGAAGATGGCCCGCCAACTGGCCGACCAGGGCTACTACGTGCTCGTCCCCAACCTCTACTACCGGCACGGCCCGACACCGGTGGTCGAACTCCCCGACCACATCGGAGAGGAGGCCCGGCCCGCGGTCTTCGCCGAGCTGATGCCGTTGATCGGGGCCCACACCACCGAACGCGCCCTGCGCGACGCCGACGCCTACCTCAGGTTCCTCACCGCCCAGCCCGAGGTCAGTCCCGGACCGGTCGCCGTCATGGGCTACTGCATGGGCGCCGTCCTGGCGCTGCGCACTGCGGCGGCCCACCCCGACCAGGTCGCCGCCGTCGCCGGATTCCACCCCGGCGAACTGGTCACCGAGGCGCCCGACAGCCCGCACCGCCTCGCCGCCGACATCACCGCCCAGGTCCACATCGGCCTCGCCGAGGACGACATGACCCCCGAGGCCGTCGGCGAGCTCCACCAGGCCCTCGACGCCGCGGGCGTCGTCTCCACGTGCGAGGTCTACCCGGGCACCGTCCACGGCTTCAGCATGGCCGACACCGACGCCTTCAGCGCCTCCGCGCTCCAGCGCCACTGGGACCGCCTGCTGCCCCTCTTGGGTCGCACCCTGGCCACCAGCTGACGCTCCCGGCTCCGGAGCCCCGGCCCGCACACGGGGATGAGGCGACCTGCCCTACGATCGGCACGGTTCCAGGCCTCATCCCCGAGGAGAGCTCTTCGTGATCCCGTCCAGCGGCCAAGGCGTTCCCCCGCGGCCTGCCGGGACCCCTGTGCCGCACCACACGGCAGACGCGATCCGGGCACGCAGCGCCCGCGTCATCGCGCTCGACACCAGGTTCGGGGCCCGAGAGCTCGTGGGTACCTCGGTGCGGGCCGCCGCCTGGGCATACGGGACAGCGCAGGCCCCATCCCGCACGGACCGCGACCTGCTTGCGGCCTCGGCCGAGGCCCACCAGGTGGCCGGGTGGATCTGCTTCGACGCCGAACGGCAGGATCTCTCGCGCCGGATGACCCTGGAAGCAGTGCGGTCGGCGCGCGCCGCCGGGGACCGGGCCATGGAGTACTTCGCGCTGTCCCAGTTGGCCATGCAGGACGTCCACCTCAACAGGCCCGCCGAGGCCGAGAGCGTCTGCGCCACCGCGGCGGACGAGAACGTTGCCGGGGCCGTGGCCACCCTGTTCACCCTGCGCCGGGCCCGCGCCGCCGCACAGAGGGGCGAGCGCGCCCGCGCGCAGGCGCTCATCCGCGAGACCCACAGCCGGTACCTGGAGGGTCCCCGGCACGGCGACCCGGCCTGGGCGTGGTGGGTGAGTGCCCCGGAGATCGCCTGGCACCACGGGATGATCTATGCCGAGTTGGGGGAGTGGGCACGGTCAGCCGAGCGCTTTACCGCGGCGGCTGACGGTCCCGGGTACCAGCGGGCGGAGATCATCGCGCAGACGAGCCAGCTGTGGGCCCTCGCGCATGCACAAGCCTGGCCGGAGGCAGAGGAGGTCCTGGTGGACCGTGTGCTCCCCAGGATCAACGAGGTGGGGTCCGTGCGCGCCGAACGCCAGCTCGGTGCGGCTGCCGCCCTGCTGCAGGAGGCGCCGCGCTCCACCCTGGCCGACGCCGCGCGCCACCTGCGGGCAACCACCATCGGCGAGCCCCGCGCACGCGGGGATGGACCGGTGGTGAAGGACTTCAACCGTCGGACCTGACGGTCAACGCTACGATCCGGTGCCCGTAGACCAAAACGGTCATTACGTACCCGATCCCGTGCAACCGGCGAACGAAGGGGTCGTCGTAGTCGGGGTGGGGCTGGGCCATCACCGCGGGGTCGTCGGTGTCCGCCAACGCCAACAGGTCATTGCCTACCCGGATCCTTACCCGGGGCGGCAGGGTTCGCATCTGACCGCGGACGGGGCCCGCGAGGGTGACGGCTCGCTTCAAGCGGCGCGCTCCGGGTGCTCGGCGTCATCCAGGAGGACACCGAAGAGTTCCTCGCGCATGGTTGCGTCGTCAGCGGCCTCGATGGTGACTCCCTCGGGGGGCAGGTCGGCGTGCGCGCGTTCCAGGGCGCGGCGCACCACGTCGGCCTCGGAGGGGGTGGAGCTGTCGAGGCGCGGTTCCTGGGAATCGGACACGGGACTCTCCTTCGTCAGGCGGCGGGCGCGGTGGTCTGGCGACCCTGCTCGCCAACAAGGCGCTGGCGGGGCAGGGAGTCGACGGCGACCTGGATGCCGGAGAGCAACTCCAGGAGGGTGATGCCGAAGTGATCGGCGATTCCGTCCAGGTCCTCCACGGTCCAGCTGCGGCGGCCATGGACCTTGGCGGAGACGTTGGTTCGGTCCTGCGCCAGACTGGCGGCCAAGCTGGTGTGGGTATCGCCGCACCGGCGCATGAGTACGGCGACGGTGTCGCTGATCTGCTCCTGGCGGCGTGACCGCTTCTTGGGGGTGGCCATGGCAGCACCGTATCAAATAGTCACGCCCGAGCTGCTGGAGTCTCGGAGGGTTCGTTGGACGCCGCTGAGCGAAACCCCGCCGATGACCGGGAGGCTGGCACCAGTTCGGGTGCCAGCCTCTTCGTCTGATTCCCTGCCCGTACGCGGGTGCTGTGGCGTCAGCGGACGACGGGTGGGGTTGCACCAGTGGGCGGCCCCACCCACCCCCCGGGGGGGCTGAAGTGCAGCTCGGGCGGCAGGTCAGTCGAGCCGGGTGCGTGCTCGGTCGAAGGTGCGGCCGAGTTCGAAGAGGCGGACGAGGTGGGTGGCGGCCTGGACGGTGGTGGGCAGGTCCGCCATGTCCTCGCAGATCGTGAGTTCGACGCTGCCGATGCGGTCGGGGTCCAGCTTGATCTGCATGCTCAGGTCCTCGTCATCGACGATGAGGAAGTCCGGTGTCTTCCGGTCGAAGTCCTGAACCCGCAGGCCAGCGGTGCGGAGCAGGTCGCGGATGGCGGCGCAGTAGCGCATGAACTGCTCGGGGGAGAGGACCAGCGGGTCCTCGTCGTCGATGGAGGTGTCGACCTTGTCCCACTCCTGGGGAACAATGGGGGTCGGGATGCGAACGTCGTTCATGGCGCTCCGTCCTCTTAGGCCGCCTGAGGTGGGTATAGAGGGACCAACTCGTGTTCCCACCCCAGGCGGCTGCTTGTGTTTCAGCGGGCAGGGCGCGGAAGAGTGCTCGCACCCTGTGAGACCTGCCTCACCTAGTGCTAGGCTGATCTGCGTCAAGTAATTAGTCAAGCTGTAAGTACAATTTTCCCAGACAACTTCAGGGAGATGCGGATGCCCAAGCGGAAGCCGACCCTGCGTGCGCAGTGGCTGGGGAAGATGCTGAAAGAGCTGCGGGAACAGAACGGTCTCAAGCTCACGGATACGGCTGAGTACTTGCAGCGAAGCTTCTCCGCTATCAGCAAGTTCGAGTCGGGCGCCCTGCCCGTCCGCGAGCCTGAGGTGCTGGCGCTGATGGACCTCTACGGAGTGGAAGGCGAGCGGCAGCGGGCGGCGCTTCTCAGGCTCTCCAGCGAAATCAGTAAGACCGGCTGGTGGGAGAAGTACTCGTCTGAGGTGGCGGACTGGTTCGTTGACTACATGTGGTTGGAGAGCCGCGCCGAGCGTATCCAGGCGTTTGACGTAACGCCTATCAACGGGCTGTTGCAGACACCCGCATACGCGGAAGCACTGTTTCGTGCTGCCAACCCACATGATTCATCCGCTCAGATCGAACGCGGCGTCGAGCTCAGGATGTCACGGCAGCGGGTTCTCGAAGGTGAGAACGCCACAGAGCTGGAGATTCTCGTTGAGGAGGCCGCCCTGCGCCGCGTCGTGGGTGGGTGGGAAGTGATGAGGGATCAGCTCAGGCACCTGCTCGCTCAGCTGGAGCGAACCAACGTCAAAATTCGAGTGATCACTTTCGAATCAGGTGCCTTGGTGAGCCCTGATGGGGGATTCCGACTGATCCACATGGCTGACCCGTTTCCCCTGATTGCCTACGCTGTTAGCCCTGCGGGTGGTTTCTACATGGAGTCCGATGCCGCAGTTGGACAGGCCGCCACTTACGATCGGCTGCGAGAGATGAGCTTGAGTCCTGAGGACTCGGCCGCGTTCATCGCGGCCTTGGAGAGGAAGCAATAATGAACCGGGACACGCCTGCCGTTACAGGTTGGCGCACCAGTAGCTACAGTGCGAACGGCGGGGGCGAGTGCGTCGAGGTCGGCTGGCACATCAGTAGCTACAGCCCTGACGGTGGGCGCAGCTGCGTCGAAGCCGGTCCCGTCCTGAACGAGCCCCAGCGGTTCGCCGTGCGTGACTCCACGCATCGGAACCTGGGCTACCTTTCCTTCCCCTCCACCGAGTGGGCCGCCCTCCTCGGCAGCGCTGTGCGTTAACCGCTCACCCCCAACCCCCCAAGACCCCTGTGGGGCGGTCACCGGCACGTCCGGCGGCCGCCCCACTGCTGTGTTCAGGCCTGCTTGGCGCGTCCTTGATCCCGGCCAGGCGACCTCTCGGGCACCGTGGGTGAGGAGGCATTCGCACCGGAATTAGTTTAAGATTCAACTTGTTGCACCGGGTGGCCCGCCAGCAGTCCGCCCCGCAGCTCGAGGAAAGGTGAAGGACATGGACGTGCGCCCCTCGGGGATCCACCACGTGACCGCGGTCGCGAGCGACCCCCAGGCCAACGCTGACTTCTACCTGAACGCCCTGGGCATGCGCCTGGTCAAGCGCACGGTGAACTTCGACTCCCCGGACACCTACCACCTCTACTACGGCGACCGCGCGGGCAACCCCGGCACGATCATGACCTTCTTCCCCTGGCCGGACGCGCCCCAGGGCCGCATCGGCGCCGGTCAGGCCACCACCACGACCTTCTCCGTCCCCGAAGGCTCGCTGGGCTGGTGGGCCGAACACCTCTCCGCCCTCAACGTGCCCGCCACCCGCCCGAGCGAGCGCGGCGAGGAGGACGTCCTCACCCTGCGCGACCCCGACGGCCTGGTCATCGAGCTGGCCGCCAGCAGCGACCACCACGACACCGACCCCTGGGACGGGGGAGTGGTCCCCACCGAGCACGCCATCCGCGGCATCCGCGCGGTCACCTTCACCGAGCAGAACGCGGACGGCACCGCCCAGATGCTCGGCGACCAGCTGAACTTCCGCCTGGACAGCGAGCAGGGCAACCGGATGCGCTTCCGCACCAGCGACTCCGGCGACGGCGTGGGCACCATCGTCGACGTCCTGGCCGACCCCAAGGCCGAGCGCGGCATGGTCGCCGCCGGAACCGTCCACCACGTGGCCTACCGAGCCCCGGACACCCCCATGCAGGACGCCTGGCGCCAGCGCCTGGCCGAGGACGGGGTCGGGGTCACCGAGATCCGCGACCGCACCTACTTCACCTCGATCTACTTCCGCGAGCCCGGCGGCGTCCTGTTGGAGATCGCCACCGACGGCCCGGGTTTCGACTACGACGAACCGCTCCTCGAACTGGGCCGCGCGCTGCGGCTGCCGCCGTGGCTGCAGCCCGACCAGGAGCAGATCGCCGCCAGCCTGCCCCACCTGGAGGTGCGCCAGTGACCACCACCGAGGACTTCGTCCACGTCTTCGAACCGGCCACCCGGCCCGACGCCCCGACCCTGCTACTGCTCCACGGGACCGGCGCCGACGAACACGACCTGCTTCCGCTGGGCCGTGCCCTGGCACCGGGGGCCGCCCTGCTCTCCCCGCGCGGCAAGGTCGACGAGCACGGCATGAACCGCTGGTTCCGCCGCGTGCGCGAGGGGGTCTTCGACGTCGAGGACCTGATCGTGCGCACCGCCGAGCTGGCCGGCTTCGTCAAGGCCGCCACCGCCGACTACGACCTGGACCCGGCGCGGATCGTGGTGAGCGGCTTCTCCAACGGCGCCAACACCGGTGCAGGGCTGCTGCTCCTGCACCCGGGCCTGGTCTCGGGAGCGGCGCTCTTCGCGGGCGGCGCCCCGCTCCAGGGGCGCGAGCCGGATCCGGTGGACCTCGCGGGCACGCGGGTGTTCCTGGGCAACGGGGTGGCCGACCCCATCACCACCGTCGACCAGGCGCGCCTGCTCGCCGCCCAGCTGGGGGAGCGGGGCGCGCGGGTGGAGGCACGCGAGCACCCCGGGGGACACCAGCTCACCCAGGAGGTGCTGGTCCAGGCCAGGGACTGGTTCGACCGCTCCGGCCTCTGAGCTGACGCTGCGGGTTCTGACCGAACTCCCACCCAGACGGCGGTGGCGTCCCGTGCACCCGGGCGTCACCGCTTCCTTTGCGCCAAGTACGAATCTACTTCGTAAAGGTGGTGCTGCTGAATGGTACAAACAAGCACACCCAACACCGCGCCCATCACAAACGCCCCGTCTCGCGCAGCACCTGTAAGGGGACCGGTGTCCCACTCCCCGGCCAGAGCACACGAAAGCGCTGGTTAGACTCGCCTGCGTTCCGTTCCCCGTCCTGAAGAGACCCCATGATCCCCTCAATCAGTGCAGGCGCCCGGTAAGCATGGACCCCGAAATCCTCGGCTTCCTCCTCGCCGTCGCCCTCGCCGCGGGCTGGATCGACGCCGTCGTCGGCGGGGGAGGGCTCCTCCTGCTCCCCGCCCTCATGGTCGCCGCCCCCAACACACCCCTGGCCACGCTGCTGGGCACCAACAAGCTCGGCTCCGTGTTCGGCACCACCTCGGCGGCCATCGCCTACGCCCGCAAGGTCAGGATCGACCGACGCGTCGTCGTCCCCACCGCCGCCCTCGCCCTCCTGGGGTCCGGGCTCGGTGCGGCCATGGCCACCGCCCTGACTTCCGACGTCCTCACTCCCGTCATCATGGTCGTCCTGGCCGGGGTCGCCCTCCTGGTGGTCTTCCGCCCCGCCATGGGCAGCACGAGCAACCCCGGGCTGCGTACCCGCAACCGGATCCTGGCGGTCCTGGCCCTTGCCGGGCTCGGCGTGAGCTTCTACGACGGCCTCATCGGCCCCGGCACCGGCGTCTTCCTCATCATCGCCTTCACCGCCGTCCTGGGCATGGACTTCGTCTCCGCCTCGGCCTCGGCCAAGATCGTCAACGTGTGCACCAACCTCGGCCCCCTGGCGGTCTTCGCCTTCGGCGGTCACGTGGACTGGCTCCTGGGGCTGGGTCTGGCGATGTGCACCATCATCGGCGCCCAGATCGGCGCCCGCATGGCCCTGCAGCGAGGCTCGGGCTTCGTGCGGGCAGTGCTCCTGATCGTCGTCCTGGCGCTGCTGGCCCGCATGGGCTGGGACCTCTTCTTCGCCTGAACCCGGGCTCGTAGGATGGCGTCAGATTCCTGCGAGCGGAGAAGCGATGGCCAAGGAGACCCGGGGCGGCTTCGCCCGATTGCGGCGGGCGGTATTCGCCCGGCACTCGAACCCGTGGAGCGCGTGGACCAGGTGGGCGACTATCCCGCTGATCACCGTGCCGGTGTGGAACCGTAGCTGGAAGCAGGCGGGGGTCCTCGCAGTCTGGTTCGCGCTCAACCCGGTGGTCTTCCCCCGGCCGGCCCACGAACAGGCGTGGTCTACCAGGGCCATGCTCGGCGAGGAGCAGTGGATCGTGGACCGGCCGAGAGACGCGGCTCTGGCGGTCAACGCCGTCGGCTCGGCCGCCGCCGTCGTCGCGGTGCTCGGTGCCCGGTACCGCAGGCCGTGGACCACCGGGACGGCCTGCGCGGCACAGATGGCGCTCACGCTCGTGTACTGGGAGCAGATGGCCCGCTACTACGACCGGAGCCTGGTGCGGAGCGAAGACTGAGCGGCCCGCGCCTGCTCCGGTAGGCCCGCTGGCGGCAGGCCGGGGAGCAGTAGTCCTTGGGGCGCCCGAAGCCGGTGTAGGCGACCGGGCGGCCGCATTCGACGCACTCGGTGGTGTGCGCGACCCCCTTTGATTCGTCACGACTTTCGTCACGAACGCGGGTCTGGATCCCGTCCAGTACCCGGGCCAGCCCGTACTCGAACGCGTCCGGCGGGGACTCGTAGGCCCCTTCCGCATAGAGGCGGTTCAGCGTCGGGTAGCGCTCATCCAGCTCTTCGAACAGCGACTCGCGTTCACCCCACCACTCCTCGTGGCTGAGCCCGCTGGTTTGCTCGGCCCTCGCTCGTTCGGACTCCTGTGCCGCGGCGCCCTCGACGTAGTCGCCGACCAGGGCCACCGCGGCCACGACCTCGGCCGGGGGGAGCCCGGTGCGGGCCATAGCGGTCAGCGCGCGTTCGAAACCCGCCACCGCGTTGGGGCCCGGCACCTGGCGGGCTCCGGATGCCTCGGCCAGCCACGGGTGCCGCCGGTGCAGCTCCATCCCCTCGCGCGCCCAGGCTTCTACCGCGGTCCGCCACGGCAGGTCATCGTCTGTGGCCGTATCCGGCGGCCCGTCGACGTGACCCTGCCCGCTCGGTGCCCACTCGCCAAGGACCCGCTCGCGCATCAGGCCGACCAGCTCGGCCTTGCCCGGTACATGGCGGTACAGCGACATAGAGGTGAAGCCGAGCCGTTCGGCCACGCGGCGCATCGATACCGCGGCCAGCCCTTCGGCGTCGGCCACCGCGACCGCGTGGTCGACGATGCGCGCCAGGTTCAGGTCCCCTCTGCGGCCCGGGGCCCACAGCAGCTCGGTGCCGTGTTCGGGATCCATGCTCTTCCTTCGTCCGCTCGTGTTGTCTACCAGCATCTGTTAGTTTATGACATATACAAGATCTGGGAGGATCGTCCGTGTACTCCGTCGACCCAGCCGGAGACGACTCCGGCCCCGGAACGATCGACCACCCCTTCGCCACGCTCGAACGCGCCCGCGACGCCTCCCGTGCCGCGGCCACCCGTGGTGCCGTGATCAGCCTGCGGGCGGGCACCCACCGCCTCACCCGGACCCTGCACCTGACCGGGGCCGACTCCGGGGTGGTCTACCAAGCCCACGGCTACGGCACCGCCGAGCAGGAGGAGGTCGTGATCAGCGGCGGCCGGGTCATCACCGGATGGACCGAAGCCGGGGCGGGAGTACGCCGGGCCGAGGCCCCCGGGCTGGCCACCCGCCAGCTCTCCGTGGGCGGACGCCGGGTGCCACGGGCCAGTGCGCTCCTTGAACACGAGCCCACCCGGACCGACTCCGGCTACCGGTGCACGCACCCCGAGGCGCGGTCCTGGAACGGCGAGGTCGAACTGGTCTACCAGGGCGCCTACCCCTGGCCCGAAGCGCGCTGCCCGGTACAGGCCGTGGAGCGGGACGGCGAGACCACCGTCCTGACCATGGCCCAGCCCGCCTTCGCGCGCGCCAGCCGGCTCTACCGGGCGGTCGTGCCCTGGCAGGAGGGCGAGGACGTTGCCGTCGACCGCCCCACACACGTGGAGAACAGCCCCGACCTGCTCACCGGGGGCACCTTCGCCCTCGACAACGGCGTCCTGTACCACCGGCCGGGCCCCGAAGACCGCCTCGGCGAGGATTCCGCCGGAGAGGCGGACGAGGTGGTGGCCCCGGTCCTGGAGCGCCTCGTGCACGCCACCGGCGCAACCGGCCTGGTCTTCCGCGGCATCACCTTCGCCGACACCACCTGGCTCCGACCCAGCCAGCCCGAGGGTTTCCTGCACTACCACGGCAACGGCTACCACGACGGCGGGGACGTGTTCACCGTGGAGTTCACCGAGGGCGGGCATGTCACCGTCCCCACCGACAGCGCCGCCATGCCGGGCAACGTGCTCTTCGACAACTGCTCGCGCACCGTCCTGGAGGGGTGCCGCCTGACCCGCATGGGAGCGGTCGCCCTGGAGTTCCACGGCGGCACGGACAACGCGGTGCTCCGCAGCCGGGTCGATGGCGTCTGCGGCGGCGGCGTGGTCGTGACGGGGGAGACCCGGACCCGGATCGAGGACACCCACGTGCACGGCGTGGGCCGCGACTACCGGGGCACGCCCGCGATCCTGCTCTCCGACACCCGTGAGGCCCTCGTGGCGCACAACCGGGTCGGCCACGTGCCGCACGCGGGCATCGTGCTCTACAGCAGCAGGGGAGCCCGCCTGCTGAGCAACCTCGTCCACGACACGATGCTGGTCCTGGCCGACGGGGGCGGGATCTATGTCTCCGAGCCCCAGGGGGAGGGGGAGGAGGACGCCGCGGTGGTGGCCCGCAACGTCGTCCGCGACACCGTGACCTCCTACAACTTCGGCCTCTACACCGACTACGGGGCGGCGTGGCTGAGCGTGCGCGACAACGTCGTGCACCGGGCCGAGACCCCGGTGGTGCTCCAGGTGTGGCCGCCGCTGGAGCACGTGTCCTTCGTCGGCAACCACTGGGACGCCGACCCCGGCCCGGCCCCCGAGGGCGTGACCCTGTCCGGCAACCGGGTGCTCGCGGAAGCGGACTTCGCCACCGACCCGCGGGTCGCCGCAGTCGTAGCCCAGGCGGGGCCGCGCACCTGATCCACGCACGCAGCCCCGGCAGACTCGGCGGGTTCCACCGGAGCCCGCCCGCCAGGTCGGTCGGCGGCGGTCACGCCTGTGCGGTCACGCACCAGTGGAAGCTGTCGGGGTCGGTGAATCGTCCGGCGTAGGCACCGTGCTCGCCCTCGCCCGCCGCGGCGGTGACGCGGCCGCCCGCCGAATCCACGGCGCCGAGCAGGGCGTCCACGTCCGCACGGGAGGCGGCGGTGCAGGTGAGCTCGAGCGCGGAGAAGCCCTCACCGTGATCGTCGACGCCGACGTCCTTGGCCAGGGCCCGGCGAGGCAGAAGGCCCGGGCGACACTCGCCGTCGGCGATGGCGAAGTCGACGAACTTGTTGCCGTAGTCGTGGCGGGTGCTCATGCCCAGCGCCGCGTAGAAGGCCTTGGACACCTTCGGTTTGGCGACGCCGAGGTAGACGGCTGTCTCGATCGGTTCCGGCGGATCGGGCACGGGGCCGGTGTCCTTCTTGGTGTCGGCGGCAAGTTTCCACACGGCCCCGTCCGGTGCCCGGTAGACGGCCGTGTACTCGCCGAAGAGCTCCTTCTTCGCGGGTTTGACGACCGTCGCACCCCGGCCGGTGGCGGCCTCCAGGAGGGTCCGGACCTCGGCGGGCTGGCGGACGATCACGGACAGGACGTGACCGCCGAACCCCATGGTCACCGCTTCAGTACCGGTGTCCGCGGCCAGTTCCCCGAGGTTGCGCAGGGCGAGCTGGCCGGTGCCGTACAGGTCCAGGACGGCGGCGTCGCTGTCGGCCGCCGTGGCCGCGAAGGCGTCCGTGTAGAAGGCGCGGGCCGCTTCCACCTCCGGTACGCCGACGGTGACGGTGTCCAGGGAGAGCGCCATCGGGTGACTCCTTCGCGCGGTTGGCAGCGGTTGGTCGGTGGTGGGACAGCTCCGTCCAGCCAACCAGGGCCGTCGGCTGCTGGCTTCTCGATTCCTGACCGGTCCGGTGGCGCCGTAGGCAGGGCGCCGTCCGAGGAGTAGGGCCCTCGGAACCCCCGGCGGATCCGGCCTCGTGTAACAAGCACGATCCTTGCTCTTTACGAGTCTCGCCGCAGTGTGACACAGTGCACCATGAAACCGGTTTCAAGGATTGTTGCACCACTCTGAGCAGCACACGAACACAGCCGCGCCCACCACCCGCACCTCCGTCGCCCCGCCCACGGGCACCCAGAGCACACCCGAACCGTCCTCCCGTGACAACGACGGGCCACCCCCCCCGGGAGAAACAGCCATGACACGTCCGCCACACCTGCGCACCAGCGCCCTCCTCCTGGCCGGGGCCCTGGCCCTGACCGCCTGCGGGCGCGCCGAACCCGAGGACGCGGCCAACGACGCCGAATCCCTCTCCGACGGGCCCGCCACCGGCACCATCACCGTCTGGGCCATGGGCGGCGAGGGCGAGAACCTGCCCGAGCTCGCGGAGGGCTTCGAAGAGGCCAACCCCGACGCCGACGTCGAGGTCACCCCGGTGCCCTGGGACGCCGCGCACGACAAGATCTCCACCGCCATCGCCGGGGACTCCACCCCCGACGTGGCCATGGTCGGCACCACCTGGATGGCCGAGTTCGCCGCGACCGGCGCCCTGGAAGCCACACCCCCCGAATTCGAACCCGACGCCTACTTCCCCGCCCTGTGGGAGTCCACCGTCGTCGACGACACCTCCTACGCGGTGCCCTGGTACGGCGACACCCGCCTGATGTACTTCCGCTCCGACCTGGCCGAGGACGCGGACGCCGAAGCGCCAACCACCTGGGAGGAGACCCGCGAGTTCGGCCAGGCCCTGCACGAGGAGGGCGCCGACCAGGGCGTCTCCGTCTTCCCCGGCGGCATCGGCTCCTGGCAGACGTTCCTGCCGTTCTACTGGCAGGCCGGGGGCGACATCCTCGACGGCGACGGCGGCTTCGACCTGGACAACGACGCCATGGTCGAGGCCCTGGAGTACTACCAGAGCCTCTTCGACGACGGCCTGTCCTCCGACACCCGCCAGGACGAGGTCCTCGAACCGCACTTCGTCGAGGGCCGCATCGGCTCCTTCTACTCCGGTGCCTTCCACGGCGGCCTGCTCAACGAGGTGGGCGGCGAGGACTTCGACGAGCAGTGGGACGTGGCCCCGATGCCCGAGGCCGCCACCACCGGAGCCTTCGCCGGCGGCGGCAACCTGGTCGTCTTCGACGGGGCCGGCGACCGCGACTCCGCCTGGAAGCTCGTCGACTACCTCAGCGACCCCGTGGTCCAGGCCGAGTGGTACGGCATCCAGTCCGCCCTGCCCTCGGTGCGCGAGGCCTGGGACCTGCCCGAGATGGCCGAGGACGAGCGCCTGGCGCTCTTCGGTGAGCAGCTGGAGACCGCCATCGCCCCGCCGGCCATCCCCAACTGGGAGCAGGTCGCCGCGGTCATGGAGAGCGAACTGGAGCTGGCCGTGCGCGGCGGCCAGAGCGCCGAGGAGACCGCCGCCAGCATCCAGTCCCAGGCCGAGTCCATCGGGACCGGGGAGTAACCCACGTGAGCACCCCGACCACGGCACCGGCCACCGCACCGCAGCGACCCCCAGGCCAGCGCCCCCGAGGCTGGCGCGCGCTCAGCCGACGCACCCGAGCGGGCGTGATCGGTTGGGGTTTCGCGCTCCCCTTCGTGCTGCTCTTCGCCGCCTTCACCGCGGGCCCGGTGCTGATGTCGCTGCTGATGAGCTTCACCGACATGCGCGCGGCCGACCTGCGCACGCCCTGGGCCGTGGAACTGGCGGGCCTGGACAACTTCGCCCGGCTCCTGGGCGACGACAAGTTCCTGCGGTCGATGGCCAACACCCTCGCCTTCGTCCTGGTCGGAGTGCCCCTGACCATCGGCGTGGCGCTGGCCATCGCACTTGCCCTGGACCGGGGCATCACCCGGTTCCGGACCTTCTTCCGGACCGGCTTCTACCTGCCGGTGGTGACCAGCATCGTGGCCGTGGCCGTGGTGTGGCGCTTCCTGCTCCACCCCGACACCGGCCTGGTCAACACCGCCCTGGCCACGGTGGGCATCCCCGGTATCGACTGGCTCAGCAACACGGTCACTGCGCTACCGGTGCTCATCGTCATGGCCGTCTGGCGCAATTTCGGCACCCTGATGGTCATCTTCCTGGCCGGGCTCCAGGGCATCCCCCGCAACCTCTACGAAGCCGCCGAGATCGACGGTGCCGGACCCTGGCAGCGGCTGCGCTCGATCACCCTGCCGATGATGCGGCCCATCATCCTGTTCGGGGCCGTCATCACCGGTATCGGTTTCCTCCAGGTCTTCGAGGAGCCCTTCGTCATGACCCAGGGCGGCCCCTTGGACGCCACCCGCACCGTCTCGTACCACATCTACACGCAGTTCGGCTTCGGCAACTACGCCTACGCGGCGGCGATGAGCTACGTGCTGTTCGTGTGCATCATCGCGCTCACCGTGCTGCAGTTCCGACTCCTGCGCTCGCGGACCTGAAGGAGGGGTTCTCCGCACATGGCAACGACACCCCGCCCGCCCGCGCCGCAGCAGGCTCGGGCCGACGACCGCACCATGGCTGGGCACGCCGGCGACCGCACGCCCGCCCGAACCCGCACTCGAACCCGCCCCCGGACACGGGAGTGGCGCCGCCCCACGGGACGGGCCCTGGTCCTGACCGCCTTGTCGGCGGGCCTGGTCCTAGTCGTGACCCCCTTCGTGTGGATGCTGCTCAGCTCCGTCAAGTCCGACGCCGAGATCCGCCAGGTCCCGCCCACCTGGTGGCCCGCCGAGCCCACGCTGGACAACTTCGTCGAGCTGTTCCAGCGCTTGGACATGGGCACCTACGCGTTCAACTCGCTGTTCGTGGCCGTGGCCATCACCCTGGGCAACGCCGTGTTCTGCTCGATGGTGGGCTACGCGCTGGCCAAGATCGACTTCCCCGGCCGCAAGGCGCTGTTCGCGGTCGTGCTCGGCACGCTCATGGTGCCCGGCATGGTCACCTTCGTGCCGCTGTTCGTCCTGGTCAGCAACATGGGGCTGGTCAACACCTACGCAGGGATGATCCTGCCCTTCCTGGTCACGCCCCTGGGGGTGTTCCTGATGCGCCAGTTCATCGCCCAGCTGCCCGACGACCTCATCGAGGCCGCCCGCATCGACGGCGCCAGCGAGCTGCGCATCTTCTGCCAGGTCATCATGCCCTTGACCGGGCCGGACGTGGCCACGCTGAGCCTGCTCACCTTCCTGGGCGCCTGGAACAACTTCCTGTGGCCGCTGGTCGTGGCCCAGACCGAGGACATGTACACCCTGCCGGTGGCCATCGCCCTGTACTCCATCGGACAGAACGCCACCCAGTACGGCCTGCTCATGGCTGGCGCCGTGGTGGTCGTGGTGCCCGTCCTCGTGCTGTTCGTGTTCCTGCAGCGCTACTTCGTCCAGGGCATCGCCACCACCGGTATCAAGTGAGGCCGCCACGCACACCCGCTGTCAAGCGGGGCCACCGACACCTGCCACGCACGACCGCGACCGAGAGCCGCCACGGGGAACCGCCACCGCGGCCGACCACCCAGACAAGGGGAAGACACGTGACACAGGAGCACACCACCGGCACCGCCCGGCACGACTGGGAGGCCCGCATCGGCATCGCCAGCGGCGCGGCGGTCTCGACCGCGCCGCTCCTTCCGCCGCCCACCGGGCTCAGCGCCCAGGACGGCCGGGGCCAGGTCACCCTGACCTGGAACCCGGTGCCGCACGCGGTGGGCTACCAGGTCTACCGGTCCGAGGACCCCCACGGCCCCTTCGCCCCCGTCGACCACCGGGGCCTGGACGTGCTCGCCGTGCCCCACCCGCCCTACACCGACACCACCGCCGAACCCGGCCGCACCTACCATTACACCGTGGCCACCCTGAGCGACGTCACGGTGCAGGGCGGGCAGAGCCCGCCGGTCAAGGGCACCGCACAGGCCCAAGGGGCGGGCGTCGTCGAGGTCGCTGTGGACACCGCCGCAGGCCAGGGCCCCCTACCCCGTCCCTGGCGCCCCATGATCGGCTCCGAACACCTGTCCTACCTGTTGGAGGAGGACACCAGCGGCGGGCGTCCCATCGGCGAGGAGCTGCGGGCGGCGCTGGCCGCGGCGCGCGAGCACTTCGGCCCCCGCACCGTACGGGCCCACGGCATCCTCTGCGACGACCTGGGCGTGTACCGCGAGGTCGACGGCCAGCCCGTGCACGATTTCACCGGCATCGACCGCGTCTACGACACCGTTCGCGACCTGGGCTACCGCCCCGTGGTGGAGCTGTCGTTCATGCCGCGCGACCTGGCCGGCGACCCCGACAAGACCGTTTTCGAGTACGACGCCGTCATCTCCCCACCCAAGGACTACCGGCGCTGGTACGACCTCGTGCACGACTTGGTCACCCACCTCGTGGACCGCTACGGGCTGGACGAGGTCCGCGACGAGTGGTCCTTCGAGGTGTGGAACGAGGCCAACCTGGAGGTGTTCTGGAGCGGTACCCCCGAGGAGTTCTGGCACCTGCACGACGCCTCCGTGGCCGCCGTCAAGGACGTGCACCCGGACCTGCGGGTGGGCGGGCCCTCCTCGGCCGCCTCGGGGTGGGTGGAGGAGATGCTGGACCACCTGGACCGGGTCGGGTCCGAAGGCGTCAACACCGTCTTGGACTTCGCCTCCACCCACACCTACGGTTCCCCGCCCCTGGACGTGCGCCCCCAGCTGGCCCGCCACGGCCGTGCCGACACCCCCGTGTGGTGGACCGAGTGGGGTGTGACCCCCCAGCACTTCAACGCCGTCAACGACTCGGTCTTCTCCGCCGCCTTCCTGGCCCGCGGTATGCGCTCGGCCGCCGGACGCATCGAGGCCCTGTCGTACTGGGTGGTCTCCGACCACTTCGAGGAGCTGGGCCGCCCGCCCGCGCTCATGCACGGCGGCTTCGGCCTGCGCACCGTGGGGGACCTGGCCAAGCCCCGCTTCTGGGCGCTGTCGATGCTGGACCGCCTGGGCGCTGAACAGCTCGCCGTCACCGCCGTCGGCGACGGGGCCGGTTCCCTAGTGGAGTCCTGGGCGGGCGCCGACCCCGACGGCCGGGTCGCGGTGATGCTGTGGAACGGCACCCTGGACCAGACCAAGGCGGCCGGTGCGCCCCTGCTCGACCGCACGGTGCGCCTGCGCCTGGACCATCTGGCCAACGGTGACTACGTGCTGCGACACCTGCGGGTCGACCACGGGCACTCCAACGTGGCCGAGCGCTGGCGCGCCCTGGGCGGTGCGGTGCGCGGGTCCGACGAGGGCATGCGCCCCTCGGCAGGGGAGGGCGCCCCCGAGGGGAGCTTGTGGCCCGACGAGGAGCAGTGGGAGCGCCTGCGGCGGAAGGACGTCCTGGAGCCGTTGTACCCCGAGCGTACCGTCACCGTCTCCGGTGGGAGCTTCGAGGTGGACTTCGACCTGCCCCAGCCCGCGCTCTCGCTGGTGGAGCTGGTCCCCGTGGTCGGCTGATTCGCTCACGCGCGAAGAGCCGCCCGCCCCGTTCGCCGGGGCGGGCGGCTCAGTCGTGTGCGGTTCGGTTTCCAGTGGCGGCGAGCGCGCGAACCTCGGGGCATTGCCGGATCTGACCAGACCTTTCTGGTTCCTCCCGCTTGATATATTCCGATATAGGCATATATTGGAATCCATGGCACGAGCAGCAACCACGTCGGACGTCTTCAACGCGATCGCCGAACCGCAGCGCCGGGAGATCCTGGCGCTGCTGCGGGAGGGTGAGCTGCCGGTGACCGAGCTGGCCCAGGAGTTGGGGATGACCCAGCCGGGGACGTCCAAACACCTGCGGGTACTCCGGGAGGTCGGGCTGGTGCGGGACCGCAAGGCAGGCAAACAGCGCCTGTACGGCCTTGACGCCCGCGGGCTGCGACCGGTCCATGAGTGGACCGGCGGATTCGAGCGGTTCTGGAACGAGAGCTTCTCCCGGCTGGACGCGTACGTGCAGGACCTCAAGCAGGCACAACAGGGGGAGTGACCGATGGCAGAGCAAGGACGGGACACGGCGGGGCAGTCAGCCGCGGCCGAGCGCGAGATCGTGGTCTCCCGGATCATCAGTGCCCCACGGGAGCTGGTGTTCGAGGCGTTCACCGAAGCGCGGCACCTGGCGCAATGGTGGGGACCGCACGGGTTCACCACCACCACGAGGGCGTTCGAGTTCCGCGTCGGCGGAGTGTGGGACTTCGTCATGCACGCCCCGGACGGGACGGACTACCAGGAGTGGATCTCCTGGACCGAGATCGCCCCGCCGGAGCGGATCGCGTTGCTCCACGGTGAGTCCCGGGACGACCCGAACGCCTTCGAGTCGGTCCTCACGTTCACGCCCGACGGCGCGGCGACCCGGGTCGAGATGCGCACGGTCTTCCCCACCAAGGAGCTGCGCGACGAGGCGGTCGAGAAGTACCACGCGGTCGAGGGCGGCACCCAGACCCTGAGCAACCTGGCTGCCTACGTCACCGAGATCGTTCGGAAGGGAGCTGAAGACTGATGGCAGGGCTGGTGTTCTTCAGCGTGTCGATGTCGCTGGACGGGTTCATCGCGCCCGAGTCCCCTAAGGACTTGATGGGGCGGCAGTGGATGGAGCTGCAGCAGTGGATCTTCCCGCAGCGGTTCTTACGGGAGCGCCTGAAGCTCGGCGAGGGCGGCGAGGAAGGGCGCGACAACGACATCGTGCGTGAGACCTTCGAGCGCACCGGCGCGAGCGTGATGGGAAAGCGCATGTTCGACGCCGGCGAGCAGGCGTGGCCGGAGGAGGCGCCGTTCCGCACGCCGGTCTTCGTCGTGACGCACGAAAGGCGTGACCCCTGGGAGCGGCCGGGTGGGACCACCTTCCACTTCGTCAACGACGGCATCGAATCCGCGCTCGGCCTGGCCCGCGAGGCCGCCGGTGACCTGGACGTCCGCATCGCGGGCGGCGGCGCAACGATCGTGGATTACGTCAACGCCAGCCTGGTCGACGAGTTCTCGATCGCGCTCTCACCCGTGCTGTTCGGCTCCGGAATCCGCCTGTTCGAGGGTGTGGACGCGGGCCGCGTGGCCCTGGAACCGGTCCGTGCGGAGCCCTCCCCAAGGGTGACGCACCTGACCTACACCGTCCGGGAGCGGTAGCTGTCCCGAACTCCGCGCTCTCCCGCCGAGGTCAGCTGCCCGCGGACGGCCCGGCCCGCCACGAGCCCGCGATCAAGCCGCCCGCCCCCTTCGCCGGGACGGGCGGCTTGATCGTGCGGCGGTGCGGTTCTTAGCGGCCCACCTCCTGGTCGGCGGGGATGTTGAAGGTCTCCACACCCATCACGGGGCGCAGCCGCTCACCGATCTCGCCCTCGGTGAAGGCGTCCCGGAGCACGTCGTCGGCGAGTTCGTTGCCCAGCGCCGCCATGGCCATCCCCTGGTCCAGGGACAGGTGCAGCTCGGCCACGGTCCCGCTGCCCACGGCCACGGCGTCGGCGAAACCGCCCTGGCCGTAGACGTCGAAGTCGGCGCGCAACCGCTCCAGGTTGTCCACCGCCTCCTCGGGCGCGTGCGACAGCGCCATGAACGCGGCGTGCGGGGTCACCACCCCGTCGCCGAACTCCGGCTCCGGTCCGGGCTCGCGGCAGTCCCCGAACCCGTAGTCGACCTCGGTGCCCTCACGGTCGGAGGGGTAGGCGTCCAGGCCCATGCCCAGCGCCGGGGCGCCGTAGACGCCGTAGTCGGCGAAGGGGTCGCTGGAGGGCGAGAAACCCCAGTACCCGTACTCGGCCTCGTCGAGACCGTGCTCGATCTGGCCGTGCACGAACGCCGGGTTGGTGCGGCCCCAGCTGTCGGGCGCCCAGTCCTCCTCGGGGACGAACAGCGGCGGCATCATCGCCTCGAACATCCCGCCGCCCCAGCTGGGCACGTACCGGGTGTCGCGGTACTCGAAGGAGCCCTGGAAGACCGGCACACCCCAGTGTTCGGTCCACTCGCCCTCGGGCATTTGGCTCTGCACGTCGGCGAACTCGCAGGTGTCGGGGAAGGTGCGGTAGGCGCCGAAGTAGTGCTCGCGCGGAATCTGCCCCAGGCCGATTCCCACGTAGGTGGCGATGCGGGTCTCGGAGTTGATGAGGTCGTAGTGGTTGCAGGTGAACCACACCTTGTCCTCGGCGGGCTTGCCGTCGGCGCGCTTGCCCGGCACGCTGCAGTCGTCGGCGGGCTCTTCGGCCCAGAACCCGCCGCGCAGCTGGCCGGCGCCCCCGTCCTCGCGCACGTGCGGGTCGTAGTAGTAGCCGAAGTCCATGCTCTGCAGCAGATCGTCGGCCCGCTCGTGCAGGGCGGGTTCAGCGTTGCTGACCACCGCCAGAGCCGCGGCCAGCCACCCGTTGTCGACGCTGGAAGCGAAGTGGTCGACCTTCTCGCCGTCCTCGGGCCAGACCTCGACCAGGTCGCCGGTGGCCGGGTCGTACCAGTTGTAGAACTGGCCGGAGTCCTCGTGGCGTTCGAGGGACTCCAGGGTGGTGACCGTGCGCTCCAGGCGCTGGTGGGCCTCGTCGCCGTCGATGAGGTCGAGTTCGCGCGCCACCACCGTCGACCACAGGTAGGCGCCGATGTTGGTGGGGGAGGTGTAGGCGCGGCGGCTGTCCGGCTCCAAGGAGGTGTCCAGCTTGTCGGTGGGCAGCCCCGTTTCCGGGAACGCCATGGCGTCGAAGGAGGCCCAGGTGGTGGCGGCGTACTCGAGGAGCAGCGCCTCGTGGGCGTCGGCACTGCCCGAGGAGGCCGAGGGGCCGGTGTCGGCGACGGCGGCCGGTCCGGTCAGGGCCAGGGCCCCGGCCAGGGCTGCGGCCCCGGCCGCGGCACGGCGGCGTCCGGCCGACGGGACCGGGGCTGCGGAGACCGGTGGGTCCGGTGGGGCGGGAGAGGTCGGTTGTGCGCGGTGAGCGGGGGTGGCCATACGGGCTCCGATGAGGGGTTGGGGATGGAGCGGCCGGTTCCCAGGGGGTGCTCGATCGGGCCGTCGCCCGCCCGTGGGCGGCTCGGCGAGCCCTGTGTGCGCGTGCGCGCGTCAGCCCCCGTGGGCGTGGGCCGTTGGGGCCGTGGCGCCGCAGCTGGTGCGGACCACGAGTTCGGTGGGCAGGTGGTGGCGGCGGGT
>NZ_BAAGZJ010000065.1:0-43640 GCF_054778635.1 Nocardiopsis nanhaiensis | reverse complement strand
CCCGGACCCCAGGCCTCGAACAGGTGAGTGCCATCAAAGGTCCGCACCAAACGCGCACCACGGGCGTCGAAGGCGGCCTGGTACTGCTCCTCCACCACCGCCGGGTTGTACTGGGCCAGCAGCTCCCGGCCCAGCCGGGCGATGTCGGAGCTCGACATCGCCAGCTCCCTGGCCTTGGAAGCCAAGATCCCGGCCTCCACCATCCGCCGGAAGAGGCCAGCATCCGGGTAGCGGCCAGTGTTGCGCGCCCCCACCGCCTCATCGGCGGCCTTGCACACCGCCACCGCCTCCCCGATCGACAACAACCCAGAGTCCAAACCTTCCCGGGTGGCGGGAAGCTCCTGGGCGAACAACCGGCGGGCCAGCTCGGCGCGCCCGTTGGCCTCAACGGGGGCCATCCCCACCGAGTGGATCAGCCAGTTCCGCACCGACCTCTGCCCACCCGCCTCCAACAGGGTCCCGGCCGCCTCCAGCTGCGCCAGACGCAGCAGTATCGAAAGCTGGGCCTGTTCCATGTCCTCGAACACCTGCGAGATCACGTCCAGGACCTGGCCAGCTGCTCCGGTCGGGGGCACCTCCGCCATCTCCGAAGCGATCTTTCCCCGGGCGGTGCGCGTGGCGGAAACGGCGGGCGTATTGCCCGCCGCATTCCCGCACTGCCCGAAAGAAGAAGTCATACCACTAAGGATACCAAGAAAGACCCAAAAAGGACCTAACCCGGAGGTGATAACACCCTTACCAGGCCACCCCGACCCGCCTTTCCCATTCCCCGGAAAGAAGCCTTCCAGGAAAGGGAGTCACCCCCCTGACCGCATTCTTGGACAAAGCGGGCATATGCGCGCCCGAATGGTGGTGATCTTGCTCCTGTCGCCATTCTCGACGGCCGAGGGTGGAGACAGGAGCAAGATCATCGGGGTTTTCGCCGCGCACAGTGACCAGCCGCGACACCCGCAACCGGTGGGCTCCGGCGCAGTGGCCCGCCCGGCCGCCAGGCCCCGCCGTTCGGGGTTCGCTGCCCACAGTGACCAGCCGCGACACCCGACTCGTCAACGCTCCGGCGCAGGGGCAGGCATCGGCCGCCAGGCCGACAGAATCCGTTTTCGGGCGGAGCCCGAGTTTTTCCCGCTCGGACCTCAACCACCCTGCCCCCTTTCCCGATAGCCGCCAACCCGCCGTCGTAGCGGAGCGGGTCAAGGTGGAGCGCCGTTGACGCGCGAAGCGCTCGATGGCGACGACCTTGACGCGCGCAGCGGAGACGGCCACAATCACGCGGCGGGAAAGGAGGGAACTCCCAACCCAAGAAGGGAACCCAAGCCACAATAACAAGCGCCGCCTGATTTCATTGTCCGCCTTTCTCCGCCTCCGCACACAATGACTGGCTGTGACGCCAAAACCGGCCGTGACGCCACAAACCGCTCGGCTCCGGCGGAGCTGGGGTTCGCGATCGCCGCACGGGCTCGGGGCGCCGGCCGAGCCTGCGGTTGCCGTCTCGGCTGACGGGCAGCTGCCGTCTCCACTGCCAGACGTCGTACGGCGGCCAGTCCTACACCTGCCAGTCATACACCGACCAACGGAGCTACTACACTGCGTCGTATTGGGCGTCCTCCTGGATGTCGTTATTGGAATCGGTCCGCTGACATGGGCGGACACTCGCGGAGTAGCGCAGTACCGGAGCGGAGGCGGCATGGTCGACTGGCTGACCATGGCCATTCAGATGGTGTCGTTGGGGATGGCCGTGTGGTGCCTCATCTCCACGTTCCGCGACCAGCCCATGCTGATACCGCACCTGGTGGGCATGACCGTGCTGTGGCTGCTGGTGCTGGCGCAGGTCGCCGCGACGATTGTGGCGATGGGCGGGGGTGAACGGCCGGACGAGATGGTCATGTTCGTGTCGTACCTCGCGACCGTCGCACTGCTGCCGCCGGCGTGCGCTGCGTGGGGGTTCATGGAGCGCAGCAAGTGGGGCCCTGCGGTCATCGCGTTCGCGTGCCTGATTCTGCCGGTACTGCTGGTCCGCATCGAGCAGCTGTGGAGCCCCGTTGCCTGACACCACCGTTCCGGACCGCACACTGCGCACCGGCCCTGGGCGCCTGCTCGTCGCCGTGTACGCGGTGTTCGCCCTGGCGGCGACCGCCCGTGGGAGCTACCAGCTGGTGACCCGGTTCGACGAGGCGCCCTTGGCGTACGGGCTGTCCGTGCTCGCCGGGGTGATCTACCTGGTCGCCGCCGTCGGCCTGGCCCGGGCGGGGCGCACTTCGCGGATGGTGGCGCTGGTCTCGGTATCCGTGGAGATGGCCGGGGTGCTCGTGGTGGGCGCCCTGAGCGTCTTCCTGCCCGGGGTGTTCCCGGACGACACCGTGTGGTCGAACTTCGGCAGCGGTTACATGTTCATTCCGCTGCTGCTGCCTCCCCTCGGGCTCTGGTGGATTCTGCACGTCCACCGCAAGGACCGCGCACACCAACGATGACCCCACGACATAAGTCGGGACGTACCGGGCATTGACCTCCTTATGGAGGTACACACTCAACCGCTCGACCGCGCGTCCACCAGGCCCTCCGCGTTAGGGGGGCCTGTTCTCCTGGTCGCCGGACTCGGACTCACCCTCTGGGCTTGGGACGCCGCCGTGCCCGAACCCGCGCGGCTCCAGATCTTCCTCTGCCTGTGGCTCCTGGGAGTGGGCACTCTCGCCGCGCGGCTGCTGTTCGACGGACTGCCGCAGCTGGAACTGAGGGTGTCCAGGAGTGTGCTGACCTTCGCGATCGGCGCGGTGGGCGCCGCGGCGGTGGCCACGATGCCCTGGTCCGACCTGGGGTCGGTGTTCTGGTACCAGCTCTGGTTCTCGGTTCCGCTGGCCACGGGCCTGGGCCTGGCCGCCTTCCGCCCCTCGGGCGGGCGCCGTCACTAGGATGACGGCCATGTCCGATCAGACGCTGTCCCTCCCGGTCGCCGTTTCGGCCGACTGGCTCCGTGAGCACCGCGACGAGGTCGTCCTCGTCGACTCCCGCTGGTACCTCGACGGCCGATCCGGCCGCGAGGCCTACCTGAAAGGCCACATCCCCGGCGCCGTGCACGCCGACGTGGACGCGGACCTGGCCGCGCCGGCCAGCACCGAGGGCGGCCGCCACCCCCTCCCGGCCGCGGCCGACTTCGCCCGCACCCTCGGCCGACTCGGCATCGGCGACACCTCCTCCGTGGTCGTCTACGACGACGCGGGCGGCTCTGTGGCCGCGCGCCTGGTCTGGATGCTCCGCGCCCTCCGCACCCCCGCCGCGATCCTCGACGGCGGCCTCCAGACCTGGACCGACGACTTGGAAGGAGGCGAGGCCTCCGCCGCGCCCGTGCACCGGACCGCCCTCCCGTGGCCCGCGGACCGCCTGGTCGGCACCGAAGCCCTCCAGCAGGAGCTCTCCGACCCGAACCGCCTCCTCCTCGACGCCCGCGTCCACGGCCGCTTCACCGGCGAACAGCCCGCACCGGTCGACGCGCGCGCCGGCCACATCCCCGGGGCCCGCAGCGCCGAGTGGCCCGCCAACCTCGCCCCCGACGGCCTCCTCGCCGCTCCCGAGACCCTCCGCGAGCGCTTCGCCGCCCTCGGCGCGGAGTCCGCCACCACGGTCACCGCCTACTGCGGGTCCGGCGTGACCGCCTGCCACGACCTCCTCGCCCTAGAGCACGCGGGCTTCACCAACACGCGCCT
Source organism: Nocardiopsis nanhaiensis (assembly GCF_054778635.1). NCBI lineage: Bacteria > Bacillati > Actinomycetota > Actinomycetes > Streptosporangiales > Nocardiopsidaceae > Nocardiopsis > Nocardiopsis nanhaiensis. The sequence continues at coordinate 39,942 of NZ_BAAGZJ010000065.1, read as the reverse complement.
CTACCCCGGTTCATGGAGCCGTTGGGGCGGCGACGAATCACTCCCGCTCGAGACCGGAGACCCGAAGTCCTGACCGGGCTTTGAGCCCCGAAGTGACCGCCTAGGCTGGGGTAAGTCCGATAGGTCCGGAAAACCCCCGGCCCTGGGTGCTGATGCCCGCCGCCGAACCTGCCGGAACAGGAACCAGAACGCCCGAGCGGGCGTCTCACCGAGCAGTAGGCTGCCCTGGCCCCGTTCCCGGGTACAAAACCGTGCTTCACCGCGAAACGAGGAACACTGGTGACCGAACTCCTCCTTCTGCTGATTCTCATCGTTGGGATCGTGATCGGAGTCCTCATCTACACGCAGCGCTCGCGCTCGCAGAAGCAGGACCCCCCTCCCCCGCCGCCCCAGGACCCCTTCGCGGGAGCCAACGCCACGGACACCGCCGGTGACCCGCTCGGGATCAAGGCCGGGGACATGATCGACTGGGGCACCGAGCGCACCTGGGTTCGCGGCACCCTGCGCCTGTCCGAGGGCGGCTACACCTGGTCCGAGCACTTCCTCGAGGTCGACGGCGGAAAGCGCTGGCTCTCGGTGGAGGCCGACCCGGACGTCGAGCTCGCCCTGTGGACCGGCCGCCCGGACCTGGAGATGGTCCCCCAAGGCAGGAGCATCGAGCTCGAGGGCGTCACCTACCGGCTCGAGGAGAAGGGCTCCGGCTCCTACCGGTCCGAGGGCACCACCGGCCTCAAGGCCGAAGGCGGTATGGACTACGCGGACTACGAGTCCGACAACGGCAAGCTGCTGGCCTTCGAGCGCTTCGACCACGGCAGCTGGGAAGTCGCCACCGGTGAGAAGGTCGCGGCCGGCACCTTCACGATCTTCCCCGGGAGCTGATGCCCACGTGCGCGCGAGCATCAGCGCCCCTTTCGTCGACACCAAGGCCGACGACCTGGTCTGGACCCTGAGCCACTCGTTGGTCGAACCCCTCGCCACCCGCACCGTCGAGGTGCCTGGCTTCAGGGTCGAACTCCGCGTTCTCGGCGCCTCGCACCAGGTCGTCCTCCGGTCCGCGTCGACGGACGGGGAACTGGTGGAAACAGTCGCCTGCCTGCCGGGGGTCCCCGGCGGGCTTCCCGGCCATGCCGAGCACCCCCTGCCTGGGGTGGGCGACTACCGCTTCGACTCGATCGTCGAGTCGTTGCCTCGCGCCGAACTGGCCCGCCGGGTGGACGCGATCCATCTTGAGACATCCGTCTCGACCGGCGGGCTGCTCGTCGCCTTCCCCGGTGATCCGCTCGCGATCACCGCGCTGCACCTGCTCTCCGGCAGCGAGGCGTCGTTGCGCTGGCGTACCTGGCACGCCTACCCGCAGAGCGACGAACTGGTGACGACGACCACCACCCTGACCCCCTAGAGGAGGCCGACATGGCCAAGACCCAGATCAGAGCAGCAACGGTCCCACGACACAAGCTCGCCGCCGTGGGCGGCGCCACCGCACTGCTCCTGCTGCTGTCGGCGTGCGCGGGCGGAAGCAACAGCGCCGACTGCGAGCCGAGCGACAGCTCCACCTCCGGTTCGGGCTCGACGAGCGCCAGCGGCCCCTCCGCGGAGCCCACGGACGACTGCGACGAGGGCCGCGGCGGCGGCGGTTTCTTCTTCTTCGGCGGCTTCGGCGGCGGGGGCAACAACTCCAACAGCGGCGGCAGCGGAAGCGACAGCCGTGGCGGCGGATCGGGTTTCGGCAAGTAGTCTGCCGAGTCGGGGGTGGGACGTATCCGCACGTCCCACCCCCGGCACCCCGATTTCCCCTAAACGGACAAGGCCATGAACGAGATCCTCGAGAGTTCCTACTACGCGCTCGGCTACGGCGTGGTCGGCACGGTCATCATGCTGCTCGGCTACCTGATCACCGACCTGCTCACCCCCGGGAAACTGCACAAGCTCATCTGGGAGGACCGCAACCGGAACGCGATCCTACTGGTCTCCGCGAACACCCTGGGCGCGGCGGTCGTGGTCGTCTCCGCCATCCTGGCGAGCTATTCCGAGCTGGGCCTTCTGTACGGTCTGATGTCCGCCACCATCTTCGGCCTGATCGGGCTGGTCGTCATGGCCCTGTCCTTCCTGCTGATCGACCTCATCACGCCCGGCAAGGTCACCCACATGATCAGCGGCGCCGAGTGGCACCCGGCGACGTGGGTCAACGCGACCGCGCACGTCTCCATCGCCTTGGTCGTGGCCGCCGCCATCTCCTAGGCGCCTGGCCGTCCGGACCTGAGCGGCCCAGCATCCCCGGACACCGCGTCCGCTTCCCCGAGAGAGCAGTACCTTGACCGAGACCACGGCCCGCGCGCGGCCCCGCTTCCCGGTACCGCCGCGCGCGGCCCGGTTCTTCGTGCTGCTGGCGGTGTTCATCTGCGCCGCCTGCGGCCTGGTGTACGAGCTGGCGCTCGTGGCGATCGGCAGCTACCTGCTCGGTGACACCATCACCCAGGCCTCCGTGGTCCTGTCGGTGATGGTGTTCGCCATGGGGGTCGGGTCCCTGCTCTCGAAGCGGTTCCAGTCCACCCCGGCACTGTCGTTCGCCGTGGTGGAGGGCCTGCTCTCGCTGATCGGCGGCCTTTCGGTCCTCCTGCTGTACGGGTCCTTCGCCTGGCTGTCCGCCTCCGCCTACCAGCCCACCCTGGTACTGCTGGCCTTCATCATCGGCACCCTGATCGGCATCGAGATCCCGCTGCTGATGACGCTGATCCAGCGCATCCGAAAGCAGGAGGCCTCCGAGGCGGTCGCGGACCTGTTCGCCGCCGACTACGTGGGCGGCCTGATCGGCGGCCTCGCGTTCCCGTTCCTGCTCCTGCCGCTTCTGGGGCTGCCCAAAGGCGCGCTGATGGTGGGCGTGCTGAACGCCGTCATCGGCGTGGCGGTGGTGCTGTGGCTGTTCCGCACGGACCTCACCAAGACGGCCTACCTGGGGCTGAGCGTCGGCCTGGCGTTCATCGTCGGTGTGCTGGGGCTGGCCTTCTACTACTCCGACCAGTTCGAGGTGGACGCCCGGCAGGCCATGTACCGGGACCCGATCGTGCACGCGGACCGCACCGAGTACCAGGAGATCGTGGTCACCCAGTCCCTGGACGGCCGGGACGTGCGCATGTTCCTCAACGGCGACCTGCAGTTCTCCACCTTGGACGAGTACCGGTACCACGAGGCGCTCATCCACCCGGCGATGGACGGCCCGCGCGAGGACGTCCTCGTGCTGGGCGGCGGCGACGGCCTGGCCCTGCGGGAGATCCTGCGCTACGACGACGTGGCTTCAGTGACGGTGGTCGACCTGGACCCGGCCGTGGTCGAACTGTCCGCCTCGGATCCGGTGATCAGCGAGCTCAACGACGACTCCTTCCAGGACCCGCGCGCGGAGGTGGTCAACACCGACGCGTTCCAGTGGTTGCGGGACACCCAAGAGGACTTCGACGTGATCATCGCGGACCTGCCCGACGGCACTGACGTGGGTACGTCGAAGCTGTACACGGTGGAGTTCTACGCGCTCCTGGCCCAGGCCTTGGAGGACCACGGGACGATGGTGGTACAGGCCGGGTCGCCGTTCTTCGCGCCGGACGCCTTCTGGGGCGTCCGCCACTCGCTCGAGGAGGCCGGGGTCGCGGTCACCCCGTACAACGTGGACGTCCCGACCTTCGGCAACTGGGGCTTCTACCTCGGAACCACGCGTGATGAGGCCCCGGACCTCGCCCTGCCCGACGACGCACCCGAGTTGCGCTTCCTGGACGACGCCCTGCTCGAGGCAGCCCTGGTCTTCCCGATCGACCGTCAGGAGGAGGACGTCCAGGCGTCCACGATGCTCCACCCGCGGATCATCGGCTACCACCAGGACCGCCAGGCCTGGCGGGGCTACTGACCTCCACGGAAACGGCGCCCGCACACGGAGTACGGGCGCCGTTCTCGTGAAGAGCACCGCGCGGCCTGGGATCTTGGGCCAGTGGGCGGCCACGCGGTGGGTTCGGCGAGGTGGGGCGGGCCCGCGGGAGGAGCGGTCACCTTACGGAACTCCCCCGCGGCCCGGTGCCCATCCTCGCCCCGGTACGGCCCGTGGGTGTGCACGCCACGCCGCCCGCATCACCCCACATGGCAACCCTTGACACAGACTTACCGATCCTTGCCGGAAACGGCCGGTTTCCCGTCGGGTGTGCCCGAGTGACTGGATCAGCTGTCGAAACCCATACCGACCGCGTCCAGGCCGCGCAGCCACAGGTTGCGGCGGCCCCCGTTCCGGTCGGCGGCGGCCGTGGCCCGCAGGGTGAGTTCGATGCCAAGGGAGCGGACCGGCTCAGGCGGGAACGGGAGCGGCTTCTCCCGGACCAGCCGCAGCCGCGTGCGCTCGGTGTCCAGCCCGTCCAGCCGGTCCAGCATGACCTGTGCGCCGAACCGGGTGGCGCCCACGCCCAGACCGGTGTACCCCGCCGCGTAGGCCAGCCGACCGTCGTAGGCCTGGCCGAAGAAGCCCGAGAACCGGCTGCAGGTATCGATGACCCCGCCCCAGGTGTGGCCGAAGCGGACTCCGCTCAGCTGCGGGAACGTCTCCAGGAAGTGCTCGGCGAGTTTCTGGAAGGTCTCCGGCCGCTGGTCGTACTCGGGCCGCACCTTGCCGCCGTAGTGGTGGACGATGTCGTAGCCGCCCCACAGGATCCGGTTGTCCGCGGTGAGCCGGTAGTAGTGGAAGAAGTTGGCCGAGTCGGAGACGCCCTGGCGTCCCTGCCAACCGATCGACGCCATCTGCTCGTCGGTGAGCGGCTCGGTCATGAGCGCGTAGTCGTACACCGGGGCCAGGTAGTGCTTGAGGCGGCGCAGCGGACCGGGGAACGCGCCCCCGCCCCAGGCCACCTTGGGAGCGTGCAGGGCCCCGGACCGGGTCCCCAAGCGCAGTCCGCCGGGCACGGCGTCGATCTCGCGCACGGGCGTGTTCTCGAAGAAGCGCACTCCCAGGCCCAGGCACGCCTCGCGCAGACCCCAGGCGAGCTTGGCGGGGTGCACCATGGCGACGCCGTCGGGCTCGTAGAAACCGCCCCTGTAGGTGGGCGAGTCGATGTTGCGCCGAACCTCGTCGGCGTCCCACACCTGTGCCGTGTGGCCCCTCTCCCGCATGGCGGACGCGGCCTCGTCGAACCACTCGGCCTGCCAGGGCTCGGTGGCCACCAGGATCCCCCCGGTGCGCTCGAACTCGCAGTCGATCCGGTACCGGCGCACGGCTTCCTCGATGCCGTCGAGGTTGGCCCGGCCCTGCCGTTCGATCTCCTCGATCTCCTCCGGCCAGCGTTCGGCACCGTTGTCGTAGCCGTGGGTGAGGCTGGCCGCGCAGAACCCGCCGTTGCGGCCCGAGGCCGCCCAGCCGGTGGTGCGGGCCTCCACCACGACGACGTCGCGGCCGGGGTCGCGCTCCTTGGCGATGAGCGCCGTCCACAGTCCGCTGTACCCCGCACCGACGACGACCAGGTCGGCGTGCACCTCTCCGACCAGGTGCGGCGCGGGTTCGGGGACGTCCTGCCCGGGAACGTCGGGGTCCAGCCAGAAGACCCTCGGGCGGGCACCGTCCAGGGCCCGCGCCGCTTCGACCCGCACGGCTTCGGCTCGCGTGCTGTCGGCCATCGGCTATCACTCGTCTCTGTCGCGTACTTCGGTACTTCGGCGGTGTCGGGAACCGGTTCCGACGGTGTCACCTACGGCGGTGGGTCATCACGATGTTGACCACCGCCATGACGAGTCCGATCCCGAACAACAGTGTGCCCATCACGTTGACCTGTGGCGGGATGCCGACCCGGGTGGATCCCCAGATCCACAGCGGGAAGGTGGTCACGTCGCCGCTCACGAACGTCGTGATGATGTAGTCGTCGATCGACAGGGCGAAGGCCAGCAGCCCTCCCGCCATGATGGCCGGGAACAGCATCGGCAGGGTGACCAGGCGGAACGTGGTGAAGGGGCTGGCGCCGAGGTCTCTGGCCGCCTCCTCCAGGGAGGGGTCCAGGGTGATGACGCGCGCCCGAACGGTGATCGCCACGAACGACACGCTGAACATCACGTGCGCGATCACGGTCGTCCAGTAGCCGGTGGTCACGTTCACCATCAGGAACATGGAGAGCAGGGCCGCGCCCAAGACCACTTCCGGGGCGCTGATAGCGGAGAACATCACCAGGTTGGTGAGCTGCTTGCCCCGGAACCGGAACCGGCCCAGGGCGAGCCCGAGCAGTGTCCCCAGGCCGCCCGCGATGAACATCGTCAGCAGCGCGATGGACACCGAGTTCAGCACCGCGCTGTTCAGGTCCGGGTAGGCGAAGGCGTTCTCGTACCAGCGCAGGGTGAAGCCCTGCCAGGTGATGTTGTGCCGCCCGGCCGGGTTGTTGAAGCTGAACGCGATCATGAACATGATCGGCAGGAACAGCCAGGCCAGCACGGCCCACGTGTACAGGCGGCCCCAGTCGACGCGGCGGCGCGGGCGCGCGCGTGCGGACCGGGCGGCCCCCTCGCGGCCGGAGGGGGCCTGGGGCGGTTCGGTGTCGAGTCGGGCGCTCATCAGGTGTGCACCTCCATGACCCGTTCCGTGCCCAGGGCCCGCGCGTAGCTGAAGATGCCGACGAGCAGCAGGCCCATGAGGACGAAGGTGATCGACGCCGCGATCGGGTAGTTGTTGTTGATCAGGTACTGGGACTGGATGACGTTGCCGACCATGGTGTTCTGTGCCCCGCCCAGGACCGACGCGTTGACGTAGTCGGCACTGGTGGGGATGAACGTCATCAGGACGCCGGCGAACAGGCCCGGCAGCGACACCGGCAGGATGACCTTGGTGAAGGCCTGCGTGCGGCTGGCGTACAGGTCGTGTGCGGCCTCGACCATCCTCGGGTCCATTCGTTCGAGTACCGCGTAGAGCGGCAGCACCATGAACGGCAGGAAGTTGTACGCCAGCCCGAGGATCACCGCCGGCGCGGAGTTGAGCAGGGCGAGGTTCTCCGGGACGAGCCCGACGGACTTGAGCGGGCCCAGGACCACGCCGTTGTCGGCGAGGAGGAACCGCCAGGAGATGGTCCGCAGCACGAACGACACGAAGAACGGCAGCAGGACCAGCAGCAGGTAGGTGGACTTGTAGGCTCCCCCGTGGAAGGCGATCCAGTAGGCCATCGGGTAGCCCACGGCGATGCACACGAGTGTGGCGCAGGCGCCGTAGAACAGGGAGCGGGCGATGTGCTCCCAGTAGTCCCCGAGGGCCGCGGCGTAGTTGCCCACCTCGAAGGTCTGCTGGAACCCGGTGACCACGTTGCCGGTGGTCAGCGACAGCGACAGCATTCCGCCGAGGGGCACCACGAAGAACAGGGCCAGCCAGGTCCACGCGGGAAGCACCAGGACGTAGGGCGTGAGCTTGCGGTTCATGGTCAGCTCTGCGTGACGGCCTGGAAGATGGTGGAGAAGGCGTCCTGCTCGTCGGTCTCCAACGTGACGAAGTTGTGCAGCCGGTCGAAGTCGGCCTCGTCGGGGAAGACCAGCTGGCTCTCGGCCATCTCCGCCAGGGCCTGGGCGCGCTCCCCGTCGTCCTCCTCGCCGGACCAGTCCTCCAGCACCTGCTGGACGTCCGGGACGGGCGGGATGTAGGCGATGTACTCGGTGAGCCCAGCGGCGACCTCCGGGTTGTAGAGGAAGTCCATCAGCTCGATCGCGTCGACCGGCGCCTGCGAGTTGAACGGGATCATCATGTTGTCCGTCCAGAGGGTGGCGCCCTCGTCGGGCATGACGAACCTGAGGTTGGTGCCCTCCTCGGCGTTCTGCTGGTAGATGTCCCCGGACCAGGCCATCGTGATCCACAGGTCGCCGTTGGTGAGGGGCTGGACGAAGTCCTGGTCGTAGTAGGCGCGCACCAGGCCCGCGTCGCGCTGCTCCGTCAGGCGCTGGGCCGCGGCCTCCCAGTCGGCCTCGTTGGAGTCAGCCGGGTTGACACCGGTGGCGAGCAGTCCGAAGTTGGCGATCTCCTGCGGGTCCGCGAACATCCCGACCCGGCCCTCGAACTCGGGGTCGAAGAGGTCCTCGATGCTGGTGATCTCCCGGTCGATGAACTCGGGGTTGTAGGCGATCCCGGTCATACCCGACTGGTAGGGCACCGTGTAGACGTTGCCCGGGTCGAAGTCGGTCTCCTTGTAGTACTGGCCCGCGTACTGCTCGAAGTTGGGCAGCCTGGCGTGGTCGAGCTCCACCAGGTAGCCGAGTTCGATCAGCCGGGACAGCTCGAAGCCGTTGGGCACGACGAACAGGTCGTATCCGGTGTCGTCGTCGTTGGCCAGACGCGGCTGGACCTGGCCGAAGAACGACGCCGCCTCCTGTACGTCCTCCTTGTAGTCGACCTCGATACCGGTCTCCTCGGTGAACTGCCGAAGCGGACCGTGGTCGGGGTCCATGTACAGGGGCCAGTTTCCGAAGCGCACCGAACCGGTCTGTTCCTTGTCCGCCCAGAAGTCCGCTTCGGCCTCCCGCTGTGTTCCGCCCACGCCGCAGGCGGAGAGCGCGAGCGCAGCCGCGGCGGCTCCGCCGACCTGAAGGGTGCGGCGGCGGGTGAGCCCGGCGGGTGCGGGAAGGCCCGCTGTCGGGCGCGGGGCGAGGCGGCCGGGACGCCTGGCCCCGGTGCGCCTGGCTTGGGCGAGTCCGCGCAGGAGTGCGGGGTTCGGGTGCGCGCGCGAGGTGTGGTTCATGTCGTCATCCCCCGGTTCTGGGCGGCGGGCGGTGGTCAGGGCATCAGGTGGGCAGTGCGTAGGAGTGGCGTGGCGACCAGGACAGCCAGACGGCCTCACCCCGGTGGGCGACCAGGGCCGAGTCCGCGGAGTTCTGCTGGTAGACGGTGATCTCCGCGCCGCCTTGGAGAGCCACTTGGTAGTGGGTGGCCGCACCCGTGTAGACGGTTTCGGTGACGGTGCCGGGCAGGACGCAGAGGCCGGTGCCGCTTCCTCTCCCCTCGGTTCCGGGCCGTTCGGTGCCGATCCGCACCTTCTCCGGGCGCACGGTCAGGTGGGCCTCGGAGCCCTCGGTGATCCCGCTGGGGAGATCGGCGACGAGGGCGGTCAAGCCGCTCCCGAGGTCCACACGGTGGTGGCCGGAGGGGTCGGTCCCGTGCACCACTGTTCCGGTGAGCAGGTTGCTGGTGCCGATGAAGTCCGCGACGAAACGGGTGGCGGGCCGTTCGTAGATCTCGGCGGGGGTACCGAGCTGCTCCACCAGCCCGTGGTTCATCACCGCGACCCGGTCCGACATGGTCAGGGCCTCGCCTTGGTCGTGGGTGACGTAGACGAAGGTGATGCCGACCTCGCGCTGGATGCGCTTCAGCTCGACCTGCATGGACTGGCGGAGTTTGAGGTCCAAGGCGCCCAGGGGCTCGTCGAGCAGGAGGGCTCCCGGCTGGTTGACCAGGGCGCGGGCCAGGGCGACCCGCTGCTGCTGGCCGCCGGAGAGCTGGGCGGGGCGGTGCTTGGCCCTGGGGCCCAGCTCGACGAGGTCGAGCATCGCGTCGACCCGGCGCCGGATGTCCTGCTTGGGGACCCGCTTGCGTTCCAGGCCGAAGGCGACGTTGGCCCCGACGCTCATGTGGGGGAAGAGCGCGTAGCTCTGGAACACCATGTTGACGTCGCGCTGGTTGGCCGGGACCCCGTTGACGTCCTTGCCGGACAGGCACACGGTGCCCTCGGTGGGCTCCTCGAACCCGGCGATCATCCGCATCGTGGTGGTCTTGCCGCATCCGGAAGGGCCCAGGAGTGAGAAGAACTCGCCTCGGGCGATCTCCAGGTCGACCCCGCGGACCGCGCGAACCGTCTCCGGCCCGGACCGGTAGGCCTTGACCACCCGCTCAAGGCTGATGGCCGACCCCTGTTCCGGCGGTGCCACTGGGGCCTCCTCGGTACTTCTGCTCGTGGTGGTGGCCATTGGGGACTCCGCTCAGGTGCCGAAGTAACTCATGACGTGCTTGACCCGCGTGTACTCCTCGAATGAGTACAGGGACAGGTCCTTGCCGTAGCCGGAGTGCTTGAAGCCGCCGTGGGGCATTTCGGCGGTGATGGGGATGTGGGTGTTGATCCACACGCAGCCGAAGTCCAGTCGGCGCGAGACGCGCAGCGCGCGGGCGTGGTCCTTGGTCCACACGCTGGAGGCGAGCCCGTACTCGACCGAGTTGGCCCAGGCCACGGCGGTCTCCTCGTCTGTGAAGCGCTGGACGGTGAGGACGGGCCCGAAGATCTCGTCGGTGACCAGCTCGTCGCCTTGGCGCAGACCGGAGACGACCGTCGGCGCGTAGAAGAAGCCTTCACCGCCCACGCGCGAGCCGCCGGCGAGGACCTGGGCGTGGTCGGGTGCGCGGTCGAGGAAACCGGAGACCCGGGCGAGCTGGTCGGCGTTGTTGACCGGGCCGTAGGCGGCGTCGGGGTTGTCCGGACCCGCGGTGACGGTGTTGCGTGCCTGCTCTGCCAGGGCGGCCGCGAGGTCGTCGTGGACGCCGGGTCCGGCGAGGATCCGGGTGGCGGCGGTGCAGTCCTGGCCGGCGTTGAAGTATCCGGCTTCGGCGATCCCCGCGGCGGCCTGTTCGATGTCGGCGTCGTCGAAGACCATGACGGGCGCCTTGCCTCCGAGTTCGAGGTGGAGGCGCTTGAGGTCGCGGGATCCGGCTTGGGCGACCTCGAACCCGGCGCGGGTGGACCCGGTGAGGGAGATCAGGGCGGGGATCGGGTGGTCCACGAGGGAGCGGCCGGTGTCCCGGTCGCCGCAGATCACGTTGAACACCCCCGGCGGGAGGAACTCGGCGGCGATCTCGGCGAGCAGCAGGGTGGAGACCGGGGTGGTGTCCGAGGGTTTGAGGACGATCGTGTTGCCGGCGGCGAGGGCGGGGCCGATCTTCCATGCCGCCATGGCCATGGGGTAGTTCCACGGGGTGATCTGGCCGACGGCACCGAGGGGCTCGCGGCGGATCCAGGAGGTGTGGTCGCGCATGTACTCCGCGGCGGCCCTGCCCTCCAGGTTGCGGGTGGCTCCGGCGAAGAACCGCAGGGCGTCGAGGACCTGGAAGATCTCCTCGGACTTGGTGAGTGCCGCCGGTTTGCCGCAGTTGCGGACCTCGGCGGCGACCAGTTCGTCCGCTCGGGCCTCCACGGCGTCGGCGAACCGGTTGAGGGCGATCTGCCGTTCCGCCGGGGTCCAGTCCCGCCAGCCGCCGTCGAAGGCGCGTCGTGCCGCCCGGAAGGCGGCATCGACGTCTTCGGGCCCGGAGATCGGAGCGGTGGCGAAGACCCGCCCCGTAGCCGGGTCGACCAGTTCGCTCCGACGGCCGTCCGCGGCTTCCACGTGCTGGCCGTCGACGAAGTTGCGGAGGTGATCGGTTGCGGGCACCTGGGTCACTACTGGCTCCCCTGCGATCGGGCGCGCCACAGCGCGCGGTGGCTCTGTGATCTGCAACACTGTCACCCCAGGTGCGGGAGTTCAAGGGACTTCAAGGGATTCCGTTGTTAAGTTTGAATTGCCCGACGGATACTTGACACACAAACCATGGATGCGACTATTTCTATTGAGAGGAGTGTGCGAGGCCGATGAGGGCCGAACCGGTCGTCACACTTGCCCCAGCACCACCCGGAGACCTCGGAGGCATACAAGTGGAACCGCGTCTGAAGAACCTGCAGCAGGCCGCCAAGGACCACCTGTGGATGCACTTCACGGAGATGGCCGCCTATCACGACGCCGACGTCCCGGTGATCACCAGGGGTGAGGGCGCCTACGTCTACGACGAGCACGGGAACCGCTACTTGGACGGCCTGGCCGGCCTCTTCGTCTCCCAGGTGGGGCACGGGCGCGCGGAGATCGCCGACGCGATCGCCGAACAGGCCCGCGAGCTCGCCTACTTCCCGATCTGGACCTACGCGCACCCCCGGGCGATCGAGCTGGCCGACCGCCTCGCCGACCTGGCCCCCGGCGACCTGAACCGGGTGTTCTTCACCGGCAGCGGCTCCGAGGCGGTGGAATCGGCCTGGAAGCTGGCCCGCCAGTACTTCAAGGCGATCGGGCAGCCCGAACGGCACAAGGTGATCAGCCGCAACATCGCCTACCACGGCACCACCATGGGCGCCCTCTCGATCACCGGCGTGCAGTCGATCAAGAGCCCCTTCGAGCCCCTGGTCCCGAGCACCGTCCAGGTTCCCAACACCAACTTCTACCGAGCGCCGCAGCACACCGACGACCTGGAGGCCTTCGGCCGCTGGGCCGCGGACCAGGTCGAGGAGGCGATCCTCCAGAACGGCCCGGAGACCGTCGCCGCCGTCTACGTCGAACCGGTCCAGAACTCCGGCGGCTGCTTCCCGCCCCCGCCCGGCTACCTCCAGCGCGTGCGCGAGATCTGCGACCGCCACGGCGTCCTGATGGTGTCCGACGAGGTGATCTGCGCGTTCGGCCGCCTCGGTGAGTACTTCGGTGCGACCAAGTACGGCTACGTACCGGACATGATCACTTTCGCCAAGGGCGCGACCAGCGGTTACGTCCCCCTTGGCGGAATGATCGCCCGCGACCGGCTCATGGAGCCGTTCCAGGAGGAGGGGGCGGCCTTCCTGCACGGCATCACCTTCGCCGGGCACCCGGTGGCGGCCGCCGCCGCGCTCGCCAACCTCGACCTGTTCGAGAGCGAGGGCATCCTCGACAACGTCCGCGAGAACGGTCCGGTGCTGCGCGCCACCCTGGAGAAGCTGCTCGACCTGCCCATCGTCGGCGACGTCCGAGGCGACGGCTTCTTCTACGGCATCGAACTGGTCCGGGACAAGGAGACCAAGGAGTCCTTCACCCCGGAGGAGTCGAAGACCCTCCTCAAGGGCTTCATCTCCTCCGCCCTGTTCGAGGCCGGCCTGGTCTGCCGGGCCGACGACCGGGGCGAGCCGGTGATCCAGCTGTCACCGCCCCTGACCTGCGGACCCGAGCAGTTCGACGAGATCGAGAGCATCCTGCGCAAGGTGCTCACCGAAGCCGGAAACCGTCTGTAGGACCGTCGGCGCGGAGCCCGGGATGCTCGCCTGCGGGGGGTGCCCCGGACTCCGGTCGTGCCCAACCGCGGGGAGGGCTCACCCGCGGCCCTCCTCCCGTTCGAGTGCGGCGAGGGCGGTGACCGCGCCGAGTTCCCAGCAGGCCTCGCGGGACTGGCTGTCGGGGCGGCCGGTAACGGTCACCGGGGGCCGGTGGCGTTGCCATCCCATGCCTTTGGTGATGGACTCGACCGCACGGACCGCCCCGGAGGTGTCGTTGCCGCCGTGGACGTACAACGTGTACGGGATCCCCTCCGTGTCCGACTGGGCTGGGTAGTACACGGTGTCGAAGAAGTGTTTCAGGGCGCCGGACATGTAGCCGATGTTGGCGGGGGTACCCAACACCACCGCGTCAGCTTCGAGGAGGTCTGTGACAGTCGCGGACAGGGCCGCCTTGACCTGCACGCGCACGCCTTCGATATCGTCGGTGCGGGCGCCGTCGAGCGCCGCGTCCAGGAGCTCCTGGGTCGCGGGCGAGACGGTGTGGTGAACGATGAGCAGTCGTGCCATGCCCCCACAGTAGGCAGTCGCACGGCACGGAACCTCCGCGCGTCCGACGGCGTCAGAACAGTCGGCACGAACCGGCCGGACCTGCCCTTCGGCTCAGCACTCCCCCACCTACGGGCCCGGCGGGTTCACCCGTCCCTGGCACACGGCCCGGTCACACACTCCCATCACCAGCTCCACTCGCGGAAGAAAGCCAAGGACCGCCATGAATCAGCCTCCTCCGCAGGGCCCCTATGACGGCCCGCCAGGTATGCCTCCCACCGGCGGTCAGCCCCCCATGGGCCCGCCGCCCGGCGGGATACCCCCGGGTGGGCCACCGCCCGGGGGGATGCCCCCGGGTGGGCCACCTCCCATGGGCCCTCCGCCCGGGGGCCCCTACGGAGGCCCGCCGCCCGGAGACCCGTACGGCAGCCCCTACGGACCGCAGACGCCCCAGAAGAAGACCTCACCGTGGCTGTGGGTCAGCCTTGGCTGTGGCGGACTCTTCATCATCGGGCTCGTGCTGGTCCTCGTGCTCGTATTCGTCGTCGGAGACAGTGACAGCGACAGCGGTACGGGCTCGGAAACCTCGACCAGTGACGAAGGCGCCGGTAGCGGTGACCGTTCCAACCCGGACATGCCCGGGATGAACGAGCAGGTCGAGCACGACGGCATCGTCTTCACTGTCACTGGTATCGAAACCGGAGTCACCGACGTGGAGGGGCACCGCCCCCAGGGCGAATACGCCGTAGTGGACATCCAGGTCCAGCCGGCGGACGACGTCCCCGTCACCTTCTGGCTCGACGAGCAGCACCTGTACACGAACTCCGGCGAAGCGATCGCGGAGGACTACCTCGCCACCCTGGAATACGGGGGCATCAACGGCATGAACGTCCAGGTGGGCCCGGGCGACTCCGAGGAAGTATCCGTCATCTTCGACGTGTCCGACACCTCGGAGATCTCCCACGTCGGACTCAGCGCCGAGACGTACGGCGGCAACGAGGTGGACATCGACGTGACCGGCTGACCCGACCGGTCGACGATCCTTGTTCGAGCGGGCCGCCGGCGTTCCCGGCGGCCCGCTTCCGTCCCCCGGAAAGGGCTTCAATGCAGCACCCCCCGCACGGCCACCCCAGCCACCACCACGGACCACCCGGCCCGTATGGGGCACCCGGCCCACCCGGCCACCGACCTCCGCCCCACGGCCCACCGGGACCCCACCAGCGTCCCAGGGCAAGCAAGTTCCGAGTCGCCCTCAGCATCGTGCTGAGCGTGGGCGCCGCAACTCTCGTGGTAGGCGCGGTGATCGCCTTCTCTCTCTTCGATGTGAGCTTTGACCGCGGCCCCGTGGCAGGCGTCGGCGAAACCTTCGAAGTCAATGACCGGCTCGTCACCGTCCTCGATGTGGAAACCGGGATCGAGCAGGTCAGCGACGAAGGCAACCACAACACGGCCGAGCCCGTGCACGAGTTCGTCGCCCTGGAGATCCACATTGAGTACATCGGGAACAGATCTTCGGTGGACTGGATGAGCCAGGAAACCGCTCTCTACTCCGGCTCGGACACACAAGTGGCTGACAAGGACATCGACGCCACACTCTGGGGCAACCCCCGGGAGGGCCCGGACGATCCACCCTTCAGGCTCCAGCCCGGCGAGGAGGGCACCTTGCGTTTGTTCTACGACGTTGCAGACACGTCTGCCATGAACTACCTGCGGTTCGGGAGCCGTGCCAACACGGGCGACGAAGTCCTCATCGACCTGAACGGGCCCATCCACGACTGACACGGGGCCGTAGCCCAGAGTCATGTGTGCGGACGCATGAAAAATCGTCCATGGAGGGCGGTGAAACCTGTCAAATCCTCTAAATCAATACCGCCACACAATGGACATTGATCCCCCTGAGGCACGAATGCGAATGTCATTAACCCGCTCGTATCACCCTCGTAGGGATGTCGGACATTGACCCGCCATTCCCCTCGTACCTAAGGTGCGTCCTCTACAACGCGCCAAACCCGCTCGCACCGGATGCCCCACCGGCACCACCAGCGGTGCGAACAGGCCAAACGCGGATGCCAAGCGTTCTCCGCCGCCCCTGAACCGGGCGGCTCTCAAAGAGGAGCGAGGGAACCATGCCGCACACCGTCCGGGCCGCACTCGTCCAGAGCGAGTGGACCGGGGACTCCGAATCCATGATGGCCGCCCACGAGAAATACGCGCGGGACGCCGCCGCTCAGGGCGCCAAGGTCATCGGCTTCCAAGAGGTCTTCAACGCCCCCTACTTCTGCCAGGTGCAGGAGGCCGAGCACTACCGCTGGGCCGAAGCCGTTCCCGACGGCCCCACCATCACCCGGTTCAAGGCTCTCGCCAAGGAGCTGAACATGGTGATGGTCCTGCCGGTCTTCGAGATCGAGAAACCCGGCTTCTACTACAACACCGCGGCCGTCGTCGATGCCGACGGAAGTTACCTCGGCAAGTACCGCAAGCACCACATCCCGCAGGTCAAGGGCTTCTGGGAGAAGTACTACTTCCGTCCCGGAAACCTCGGCTGGCCGGTGTTCGACACCGCCGTCGGGAAGGTCGGCGTCTACATCTGCTACGACCGCCACTTCCCCGAGGGCTGGCGCGCGCTCGGCCTCGCCGGCGCCCAGATCGTCTACAACCCCTCGGCCACCCACAGGGGCCTGTCCGCCTACCTGTGGAAGCTCGAACAGCCCGCCTCCGCCGTCGCCAACGCCTACTACATCGCGGCGATCAACCGGGTGGGCCAGGAAGAGTACGGCGACAACGACTTCTACGGCACCAGCTACTTCGTGGACCCGCGCGGGCAGTTCGTCGGCGACGTCGCCTCCGACACGAAGGCCGAGCTCGTCGTGCGCGACCTGGACCTCGACATGATCGACGAGGTCCGCCAGCAGTGGGCCTTCTACCGCGACCGCCGACCGGACGCCTACGGACCACTGGTGGAGGGATAACAACCCATGACACGAACCCTCATCAGCGGTGGCCTCGTCGTCACCGCCGCCGAAGAGCTGGAAGCCGACGTCCTCGTCGAGGACGGCAAGGTGGCGGCCCTGGCACTACGGGGCAGCGAACCCGCACAGGCCTGGGCCCGGGGCGACGCCGAGACCATCGACGCCACCGGCCACTACGTCGTCCCGGGCGGCGTCGACGGCCACACCCACATGGAGATGCCGTTCGGCGGCACCTACGCAGCGGACACCTTCGAGACCGGCACCCGTGCCGCGGCGTGGGGCGGAACCACCACCATCGTCGACTTCGCCATCCAGCGGCCGGGCGAATCCGTGCGCTCCGGAGTGGACCAGTGGATGGCCAAGGCCGACGGCAACTGCGCGATCGACTACGCCTTCCACGCCATCCTGTCCGACGTCAACGAGTCCTCGCTCAAGGAGATGGACGTCCTCGTCGACGAGGGCATCACCTCGTTCAAGCTGTTCATGGCCTACCCCGGGGTGTTCTACAGCGACGACGGCCAGATCCTGCGCGCCATGCAGCGCGGCGCGTCCAACGGCGCACTCACGATGATGCACGCCGAGAACGGCATCGCCATCGACGTCTTGGTCGAGCAGGCCCTGGCCGAGGGTAAGACGGACCCGCGCTACCACGGCGAGGTCCGCAAGACCCTCCTCGAGTCCGAGGCCACCCACCGCGCCATCCAGCTGGCCCGGGTCGCCGGGTCGCCGCTGTACGTCGTGCACGTGTCCGCGGACGAGGCCGTGGCGGAACTGTCGCGGGCCCGCGACAAGGGCCTCAACGTGTTCGGCGAGACCTGCCCGCAGTACCTCTTCCTGTCTACGGACAACCTCGCCGAACCCGACTTCGAGGGCGCGAAGTACGTGTGCTCCACCCCCCTGCGCCCCAAGGAGCACCAGGCCCACCTGTGGCGGGCCCTGCGCACCAACGACCTGTCCGTGGTCTCCACCGACCACTGCCCGTTCTGCTTCACCGGGCAGAAGGACCTGGGCGTGGGTGACTTCTCCAAGATCCCCAACGGCATGCCCGGCGTGGAGAACCGGATGGACCTGCTCCACCAAGCCGTGGTGGAGGGCCGCATCAGCCGCCGCAGGTGGATCGAGCTGGCCTGCGCCACCCCCGCGCGCATGTTCGGGATGTACCCGAAGAAGGGCACGGTCGCGCCGGGTGCCGATGCCGACCTGGTGGTCTACGACCCGGGCGCCGAACAGGTCATCTCCGCCGAGACACACCACATGAACGTGGACTACTCCGCCTACGAGGGCAAGCGGGTGACGGGCCGGGCCCGCACCGTGCTCTCGCGCGGCCGCGTGATCGTGGACCGCGGTTCCTACCTGGGCCGGGCCGGAGACGGCCGTTACGTGCCCAGGTCCACCTGCCAGTACCTGGTCTGAGGGGGACGGCACATGGACATCGGACTCGTCCTACAGACGGACCCGCCCGCCGAAACACTGGTGGAGCGGATGGTGCGCGCCGAGGAGAAAGGGTTCACCCACGGGTGGACCTTCGACTCGGTGGTGCTCTGGCAGGAGCCCTTCGTCATCTACAGCCGCATCCTCGACCGGACACGGAACCTGGTCGTCGGACCCATGGTGACCAACCCGGGCACCCGCACGTGGGAGGTGACGGCCTCGCTGTTCGCCACCCTCAACGACATGCACGGGAACCGGACGGTCTGCGGGATCGGCCGCGGGGACTCGGCGATGCGCGTGGCGGGCCGCAAGCCCGCCACCCTGGCCCGGCTGTCCAAGGCGATGACCGCCATCAAGGACCTCGCGGAGGGCCGTGAGGCGGACGTGGACGGCGCCCCGATGCACCTGCCGTGGGTGCGCGACGGCTCGCTCCCGGTGTGGATGGGCGCTTACGGGCCCAAGGCCCTGGACCTGGTCGGCCGACAGGCGGACGGTTTCATTCTGCAGCTCGCCGACCCCTACCTGACCGAGTGGATGGTCAAGGCGGTGCGGTCTGCCGCGGCGGACGCCGGGCGCGACCCCGACGAGGTGAAGGTGTGCGTCGCGGCCCCCGCGTACGTCACCGACGGCTCTGAGGCGGGGCAGGCCCACGGACGTGAGCAGTGCCGCTGGTTCGGGGGGATGGTCGGCAACCACGTCGCCGATCTGGTCTCCCGGTACGGCGAGCACTCCGACATGGTGCCCCAGGAGCTCACCGACTACGTCAAGGCCCGCGAGGGCTACGACTACAGCCACCACGGACGGGTCGACAACCCGGACGCCGACTTCGTGCCCGACACCATCGTGGACCGGTTCTGCCTGGTCGGCCCGGTGGAGGCGCACGTGGAGAAGTTGGCGCGCCTGCGCGAGGCGGGCGTGGACCAGTTCGCCGTCTACGCGATGCACGACGACGTCGACGGCGTCATCGACGCCTACGGGCGCGACATCATCCCCGCCGTGCGCTGAGCACGCTCGGTCACCCGCAACCGGGCCGGGTCCCGCCCAGAGCGGACTCGGCCCACGGGCCACCACTGCGCCGGTCACTACGGCGCCGGGCAGCGCAGCCGGTCATCGCGACCCCGGTGAAGTGCGAAGATATGCGGTGGTCTGCCCGCTTTCGGACATGACCGGCCCCACCTTGCCCCCGCCAGCGCGGGCCCAGTGCCGCACCCAAGCACACCGCTCCCCGTCAGTTCCTCCGAAACACAGGTGTCCCGTGTCCACAGTGCCCTCCAAACCCGAGCCGCCCACCACCGCGTCGACCGCACAGGTCACGCACCCCGATGGCCGGGTGTCGATGCCCGAAGGCACCACCCTGCCCGACAGCCCCTTCGTCAATGACGACCTCCAGCCCGTTCCCATGTCGAAACGGACCTGGGGCACCGGCAGCTTCACCGCGCTGTGGGTGAGCATGTCGGTCAGCATCCCCGCTTGGACTCTCGCCAGCGGGCTGATCGCCGCCGGGATGGACTGGCGCCAGGCGATGGTCACCATCGTCCTGGGCAACGTCATCGTCCTGCTGCCGATGGTGCTGACCGGGCACGCGGGCGCCAAGTACGGCATCCCGTACCCCGTGTTCGCCCGCGCCTCCTTCGGCCTGCGCGGCGCGAACCTGCCCGCCCTGCTCCGCGGCGCGGTCGCCTGCGGCTGGTACGGCATCCAGACGTGGATCGGCGGCCAGGGCGTGTACGTCCTGGCCGGCCGCCTCTTCGGGGACGGATGGATCAACGCTGCCGAGTTCGGTGGCAATCCGTGGACGCTGTGGCTGTCCTTCGGGGTCTTCTGGCTGGTCCAGGTCGCGATCATCCTCTGGGGCATGGAGGGAGTGCGCAAGGTCCAGGTGTGGGCCGCTCCGCTCATGGCCGTGGGCGGCATCGCCCTGCTCGTGTGGATGGCGGCCGAAGCCGGCGGCTTCGGTCCGATGCTGGCCCTGGACAACGGGCTCGGCGGCGGTCTCGACTGGGGCCCGTCCTTCTGGGCGCTGTTCTTCCCGTCGCTGATGGGTGTGATCGGCTTCTGGGCGACCCTGACCCTGAACATCAGCGACTTCACCCGGTTCGCCGCCACACAGCGCGCGCAGGTCGTCGGCCAGTCTCTGGGCCTGCCCACGACGATGTCGCTGTTCTCGCTGATCGCGGTGATGGTGACCGCCGGTACCGCCGTCGTGTACGGCGCACCGCTGTGGAACCCGATCGACGTCGTCAACGAGATGGACAGCGGCATCGGCCTGCTGTTCGCCATCTTCGTGGTGCTGCTGGCCACGGTCTCCACCAACATCGCGGCCAACCTGGTCGGTCCCGCCTACGACCTGGCCAATCTCAAGCCCAACTGGATCAGTTTCCGCACCGGAGCGGTCATGACGTCCTTCCTCGGCGTGCTGATCTTCCCGTGGAGGCTCATCGAGGACGAGAACGTCTACATCTTCATCTGGCTGGGCACCGTCGGCGGCCTGCTCGGCGCGGTGGCGGGTATCCTGCTCGCCGACTACTGGCTGCTGCGCCGTACGCACATCAATCTGCCCGCCCTGTTCACGCCCGGTAGCGAGTACTGGTACTCGAAGGGGTGGAACTGGCGCGCGATGGTCGCCTTCGGGGTCGGTGCGCTGCTGGCCGTGGGCGGCTCCAACTCCCCCGAGGGTGAGGGACCCTTCCCGACCGAAGGCATCATCCCGGTGCTGGCCCCGCTGGCCGACTACGGCTGGATGATCGCCCTCGCCAGCGCGTTCCTCCTGCACTGGGCGCTGGGTCGGTTCTTCCCGGCCCACCCCAGGCTGGAGCATGCCGAACGGACGGACGGCCCCGCCTGACCCCTCCGCGCCACCGCGCTGCCAGGGCGCCGCTCCACTTCGGTGGGGCGGCGCCCTTCAGGCGGTCGGGTGTCAGGCGACCGGCTGCCGCTCGCCGTCGAGTTCGAGGCTCGCCATCACCTTGTTGATGTCACCGGTCACCCGGGTGAACTCCCGGGTGGAGAGCCACAGCTTGTAGATGATGAGCAGCTCGAAGGCGAACATCATCGCGGCGGACGCCGCGATGGTCACGAGCATTCCCGTGATCGAGACCATGCCCACCAGGGGCGCCACGATGAACACGCCCATCTGGTATTCGATACCGCTGAACAGGTGCGGCCGGATCCGGTTCTCCCGCAGGGTCTCACGGACTCTCCGGTACCAGGGGAAACGGCGGTCGAAGCCCTGCTGCAGGGCAGTTCGCTGGATCTTCTTCGCCTTGCCCGTGGGGGTGGCGACCGCGCCTTCCTCTGCCTCGACGCCCTCTGGTGCCTCGGTGGCGGCGGGGGCATTCACCCGCTCGGGGCCGCCGATCGAGACGGCGTCCTCGTCGTCGCCCAAACCCTCGTCCGAGCCGAAGCGCGCGGCGGCGCGGCGCACGCCGCTGGTGTCCTGGTCGGCGCTGCGCTCCTCCACCTCACGGATCGACTGGGCCATGTGCCGCCGCATCGCGGAGCGCACCTTCGCCATCTGCGGCGAGTTCAGGTAGCGGAACATGTCGGTGAAGACGATGCCCAGCAGGAACCACAGGAAGACCGGGTTCTCGGTCTGGATGAACTGGCCGCCCATCAGGGCGACGGCGCAGAAGAGGACTCGGATCCGGTCGAAGACGTAGTCCAGCCAGCTGCCGAAGACCGAGCCGTTGCCCTTGAGGCGGGCGATCTTGCCATCCATGCAGTCGAGCACGAAGCTCAGGTGGAAGAGCACTGCTCCGGCGAGGAGCCAGTACCAGTCACCGAAGAAGAAGCAGACCGCCGCCACCAGTCCGAGAAGCAGGGCGGCCAGTGTCAGCTGGTTCGGGGTGATCGAGGTCCGGTTCGCCGTGAACTTGACCAGACGCGAAGCCAGGGGATCGACGAGCCATACCGTCCACCACGAGTCACGCGGCTTGTAGGTCTGCTCTTGTACGTCAAGAAGCGTGAAGTTGGGCATTCCTGGGACTCCTGGTGTGGCTCGCGGGGCGGGATACCCCTCGGGAAGAGGTGCAAGGTGGGCACCGTCCTACAGCTGGTCAGGGCGCCTCCCTGCGGCGGAACCGGGGAACCACGACCCGGTCGGTCGGATGGGATGGCGCGGGGGAATGTGTCAGAAACCGCTTTCGAGGGGGCCGCGGTCGAGGTGGACGGGAGAACGGACACCGAAAGTGCCGTCATCGTCGTAGAAGAACTCCTCACCCTCTTCATACACGTCGTCACAGCCTGGGCAGTTCACGTGGGGGATGCCTCTCGGGTAGCGGTGTCACCTGAGAGGGGTGACGCCTCTCCGCCCTGGACGGTTGTCCAGATCACGACGTATGTCAGAAAAAGTGATGAATCGATGATGAGCGCAGGGTGAATTGTGACGAGAACGCGACTCATCGCAGGTCATGCCTGCCCGACGAGCGTTACGCGAGGATCCGGCCGACGCACGATCGTGTCGGCCTGAACGGTGTTCGGTTCACATCGGAGCGCCGACTGTGACTGAGCACACGCGTTCGCGCTGCTCAGGGCTACACATTCACACAGATTTCATCTCGACTCGACAACATGACCGCGCCCGAACGCGGGTCACTCCCCCCGGGTGCTGATACTGGACCGGCAGGGCATCTCCCTTAGGCGCCGCGCCATAACCAGCGGGCTCCTCTAAGTGCCGCTTGACCGTCTGGCCCCCTGCCTTCACCTCCTTCGAGCCCGAGGCTGCCCCGTGTCCGTTCCTGCCCTGAACAACGTCACCGACGCCGTCGCGTCACCGGTGACCGCGAAAAGCCGTCGGCGCCCCGACATCGAAGGGCTGCGCGCAGTCGCCGCCCTCCTGATCGCCGTCTACCACATCTGGTTCGGCACGGTCTCGGGTGGCGTCGACGTCTTCCTGCTGCTCACCGGCTTCCTCATCACGGGTTCGCTGGTCCGCGCCATGGAGCGCGACGGCCGCATCGCCTTCGGGGCCTTCTGGACCAAGCTGGTCAAGAGACTGTTCCCCGCGGGCGCGGTCGTGCTGGGCGCCGTCCTGGTGATGGCCTACCTGTTCTTCCCGCGCTCGCAGTGGATGACGGTCATCGACGACGTGCGTGCGGCGGCGCTCTACTACGGGAACTGGCACCTGGCGCTGGGGTCGGTCGACTACATGGCGGAGAACGCCGCGGCCAGCCCCGTGCAGCACTTCTGGTCCCTGGCCATCCAGGGGCAGTTCTACCTGGTATGGCCGGTCCTGATCACCGCCGCCGGCCTGCTCGCCATGTGGCTGGGCGCGCGGATCCGACATGTCGCGGCGGCCGCCGTGGGAACGGTGTTCGCGGTCTCTTTGGGCTACTCCCTGTGGATCACCTCCACCGAGCCGGTGTGGGCCTACTTCGACACCGGGGCGCGCTTGTGGGAGCTGGCCATGGGCGGCTTGCTCGCCCTGGTGATCCACCGGGTGAAACTGCCGGGCTGGCTGAGCCTCGTGTCCGGCTGGCTCGGGCTGGTCGCGCTGGTCCTGTGCGGGTTCGTGATCGGCGACTCCATCCCCTATCCCGGTTACGCCTCCCTGTGGCCGACCCTGGCCGCGCTGTTGGTCATCCTCTCGGGCGCCGGCAACGCCGAGCCCCACCGCCTGTCCGCGAACCACCTCCTGGGGATGCGCCCCCTGACCTGGCTGGGCGGGCACGCCTACACGCTGTTCCTGTGGCACTGGCCGGTGCTGATCGTCTACTTGGAGCTCACCGAGCGCGTCCGCCCCTCCCTCAGCGGCGGCTTCCTGGTCTTGGGGGCGTCGTTCGCCGCCGCCCTGCTCACCAGCTGGGTGATCGACGGCGGGGTCAACCGGGTGACCAGAAGGCTCCGCACCCCGAGCTGGTCGCTTGCGGCCGGGGTCATCTTCATCATCCCCGTGCTGGTCGGGGGTGCCATGTGGGGCCAGTCCCTCGAACGGGACCGGCAGCTGCGTGCGGAGCTCAGTTCGAACCCCCTCGCCTACCCGGGCGCCGCCGTGCACCTCGACGAGGAGGTCGCCGAGAACCTGCCCGCGCTGCCGGTCTACCCGGACACGAGCACGGCCGCTCGCGACACCATCGACCAGACCGACGAGTGCAACAACGCGACGACCGACGACACCGAAGCCGTGACCTGCGAGTTCGGAAACGTGGGATCCGACTACACGATCGCCCTGGTGGGCAGTTCGCACGTGCGGCACTGGTTCCAGGCGGTCGAGACACTCGCCGACCAGCACGGCTGGCACATGGTCCTCATGACCAAGAACGGCTGCCAGTTCAGCGACCAGGTGCACTACCGCGGCGGCTCAGTGGACGAGGCGTGCGGGACCTGGAACGACAACGTCATGGACGAGCTCACCGAGCTGTCCCCCGACGCCGTGTTCACCCTGGCCTCCCTCACCCCCGGATCCGCCGACGGGGAGGAGCAGATCCCCGAGGGCTTCCTGGAGCGATGGCGGCAGCTGGACGTCATGGGTATCGACACGATCGCGGTCCGGGACACCCCCCGGTTCGACTTCAACGTCGCCGAATGCGTCGACCGCAACTCCCCGGCCGAGTGCTCCGCACCGCGGTCCGATTCCATGGCCCCCGAGGCGCCCTTCAAGAACCTCGCCAACGTCCCGCACAACACGCGTTTCCTCGACATGACCGACTACCTGTGCTCGGACGAGGTCTGCCACGGGGCGATCGGGAACCAGTTGGTCTTCTACGACAACCACCACCTCACCTACGCCTTCTCGCAGTCCCTCGCGGTGGTCATGGAGCCGCACATCCTGGAGGCCACCGGCCACGCCCCCATGGGTGAGCCCACCCTGATGGAGGCGGCCACGGCCCTCCAGAACCAGGAGGCCCATCCCTGATCCAGCCGGTCGTGCACTGGTCGCTGTGACCGGTGCTCGGCCGTACTGCGCTCAGGCCAGGTCGCCCCGGTCGGCGCGCTCCAGCAGGCCGTGCAGGCGTTCCACCCAGTCGTTGTGGTCCGCGGGGTGGAAGTGGTTGTGCTCACCCCAGAACCGGCCCGGCTTGTGGAAGCGGGTGGCGCGCACGTCGGCCAGGGTTCCGAACAGCCCGCTGTCCTCGAAGGCCGCGTTACCCTGCGCCGCACCCACCCCGAAGTCCGTGAGGACGAGGGCGGGAACCCTGTTCCGGATCGCTTCGAGCACGGCGGCCGACCCCACCGCGACGAGTCCACGCGCCGCTTCCAGCTGTGTGGACAGCGCCCCATTGCGGAAGAGCAGAGCGGATTCGGGGGCACGCCCGGAAGCGGTCAGCGCACGCCACGTCTCCAGGTGGCCCCCGGAGGCCTCGCCCTCATACCCCACGTGCACAACGACCTCCAGGTCAGGCCGGTGCCGCGCCACCTCGGACAGGGCGAGGAGGATGCTCTCACGGCCACGCTCCGCCTCCGGGACCCCGGACTGAGCCGCGTACACCACCCGGGTCCTCCGGGTCGGCCCAGCGCCCTCGTGACGGCCGAGAGGCAGGCTTCCCAGCCCCACCTCGCCCGCGATCCCGAGTTTCTCGCCCAGGGCGGCGTACTCGGAAACCTCCCGGTGGCTGTGCGCCACGAGCAGGTCGACCCGTGAACGGTGGAGCCACGTGCCCTCCGCCGCGGGCACCGCGAGCCCGGGCAGGGCGGACACCACCACCGGACGGTAGCGGCGGACGATCGACCGCGTCGACCAGGACAGTGCTTCCACGAGCGGGCCGTCGCAGTTGAGGACCACGACGTCCGGTCGGCGCCGCAGCACGAGCTTGCGGATCTGCCGCCCGGTGAGGACGGGGACGCGCAACCCTGACTGCCGGGTTCCCTCGGTCTCGGCACGGATCCTGGCCGGTGAGGGCGTGGCCTCGGAGCGGACGACGGCCAGCCCCACGGTGTTCCCGCCGCCGGAGAGGGGCTCGATCATGGCGACGGACGTCCTGACCCGGTCGGCGGAGTCGGCGACCGCGAGGACCGTGATCGGGCCGGTCCGGTTCTCGGATCGGCCCCATGAAGGGGTGGGGGACACGAAGCCGTCTCCTTGGCACTCGGGGTGAACCAGCCCAGGCTACCCACGGACGGTAAGCAGACTGGAACCCTCGGGGCCCACGAGAAAGGGTGCAACGCCGGTCGTGCCTCGTGGCGTCCGCACTGCCCTCCCGCTACCATCCAAAGCAATCGAATGACTACTTAGGGTTACCAAACTGGGAGTGCTCTGTGCGCGTAGCCGCCGTCATCCCCGCACGCGGAGGTTCGAAGGGAATCCCCCTCAAGAACGTGGAGCCGGTCGGCGGCGTCCCCCTCGTCACCCGCGCGGTCCGCGCCTGCGAGGCCGCCCGCACCGTGGACGAGACCGTGGTGTCCACGGACCACGAGCGGATCGCGGAGGCCGCCGTCGGCGCTGGCGCCCGCGTGCTGCCGCGCCCCGCGAACCTGGGCGGCGACACCGTCTCCTCCGAAGCCGTCCTCCTGCACACGCTCGACACCCTCGAGGACTCCGACGGGGCGGCTCCGGACGTGATCGTCTTCGTCCAGTGCACGAGCCCGTTCATCAGCCCGGCCGACCTCGACTCCGCCGTCCGGCGCATCCTCGACGGCGACGCCGACAGCGTGTTCTCGGCGACCGAGACGCACGCCTTCCTGTGGCGCCCGACCCCGGCCGGCGCCCGCGGGGTCAACCACGAGCACACACACCGCCCCCGCAGGCAGGACCGGGACCCGCAGTTCCAGGAGACCGGCGCCTTCTACGCCATGCGTGCACAGGGCCTGCGCGCCCACCGCCACCGCTTCTTCGGCAGAATCGCCGCGGAGGAGGTCTCCCCGCTGCACGGCTTCGAGGTGGACGTACCCGACGACCTGCGCCTGGTGCGCGGTCTGGCACCCCTCGCGGACCCGGAAAGGGCACCCGTCGACGTGGACGCCGTCGTCACCGACTTCGACGGGGTCCACACCGACGACCGGGCCGCCGTCACCGAGAGCGGCGGGGAGTCCGTGACCGTCAGCAGGTCCGACGGCATGGGGGTCAAACTCCTCCGGGAGGCCGGGGTGCGGGTCCTGATCCTGTCCACCGAGGAGAACCCGGTCGTGTGCGCCCGGGCCGACAAGCTCAAGACCCCGGTCCTGCACGGGCTGTCCGACAAACGGACGGCCCTGGCTGAGTGGCTGGCCGAGGAGAACCTCGACCCGGCACGTGTGGCCTACGTGGGAAATGACGTCAACGACCTGGGATGCCTGTCCCTGGTCGGTTGGCCGGTGGCCGTTCCCGACTCGCACCCGGAGGTCCTGGCCGCGGCGCGCGTGGTCCTGGACCGAAAGGGCGGCGACGGCGCGGTCCGAGAACTCTGTGAACGTGTACTCAAGGCCCGGAAGGGAACCCGATGACCTCTGTCGTCGAACGCACCAGCACTCCACCGCACCTGAGGACCGAGATCACGCCCGTGCCGATCGGCGAGCACCAGGTGGGCCCCGGTCAACCCGTGTACGTCATCGGGGAGATCGGCATCAACCACAACGGTGACGTCGAGATCGCCAAGAAGCTGATCGACGTGGCCGCCGAGGCCGGCTGCCAGGCGGTGAAATTCCAGAAGCGCACCCCGGAGATCTGCGTCCCGCTGGAACAGCAGCAGCGCATGCGCCAGACGCCGTGGGGCGAGATGACCTACCTGGACTACAAGCACAGGGTGGAGCTCGGCCGCGACGAGTACACCGAGATCACCAAGTACTGCGCCGAGCTGGGGCTGGACTGGTTCGCCTCACCCTGGGACGTCCCGTCGGTGGAGTTCCTGGAGGAGATGGAGGTGCCCGCCCACAAGGTGGCCTCGGCCTCCATCACCGACCTCGAACTGCTCCGCGCCCTGGCCGAGACCGGTAAACCGATCCTGCTCTCGACCGGCATGTCCACACTGGATGAGATCGACGCCGCGGTCACCGTTCTGGGGGCGCGGCGACTCGTCATCATGCACTCCACCTCGACGTACCCGATGCCGCCGGAGGAAGGGAACCTGCGGACCATCGAGACCCTGCGCGAGCGCTACCGCGTCCCGGTGGGCTATTCGGGCCACGAGCGGGGCTGCAGATCTCGGTGGCGGCCACCGCGCTGGGCGCGGTCACGGTGGAACGGCACATCACCCTGGACCGCACCATGTGGGGATCGGACCACTCGGCGTCCCTGGAACCCACCGGCCTGAACAACCTGGTCCGCGACATCCGGGTGATCCAGGATGCCCTGGGCGACGGCGTCAAACGCGTCTTCCCGGGCGAGGAGGAGCCCCGCAAGCGCCTCCGCCGCACCACCATCTAACCAGCCGGCCCGGTTGGAGTGTGGCCGGCGAGACGGCTTCGCCGGCCACTCTCCGAATTCACACTGTCACCCTCCATGGAGGACGCATGGCATCCCTGTCCGTGATCATTCCGGCCAAGGACGTGGAACCCTACATCGGCGACACACTGAACAGCCTGGTCCGCAACGACCGTCCCGACTTCGAGTACATCGTGATCGACGACGGCTCGTCCGACCGGACCTCCGAGATCGTGGACGGCTTCCGCGCACGCCTCCCCGGCCTGCGGCTCCTGCACAACGAACACCCGACCGGGGCTTCCCACGTACGCAACCAGGGGCTGCAAGAATCCTCGGGCCACTACATCACCTACCTCGACGGTGACGACTGGCTGTCCCCGGGCTATCTGCCCAAGGCCGTGGACGCCCTCCGGGACTTGAACGTCGACTTCGTGAGAACGGATCACGTCCAGGTATTCGGTAGCCGCCGTGTTCTCCACACAGCGCCCGAGGGCAGGGTCGGGCGCAGACTGGACCCGCGCGGCGGGATCCTGCCGTGCAACCTGTTCACCATGGTCGATTACCCGAACGCCTGGTCCGGGATCTTCGACCGACGCCTCTCCGACCAAGGACTCCTCGACTTCGACGCTTCGCTACTGAGCTGTGAGGACCGACTGTGGACCTGGCGCCTGCACCTGCACGCGCGTTCCTACGCGCGGGTCCCGCTCATCGGCGTGTTCTACCGCCGCCAGGTGTCCGGCTCGCTCACTCAGGTACGGGACAGCCGTCAACTCCACTTTCTCGACGCCATGCAGCAGATCGTCGACGAGGTGACGGCCGAAGCGGCCTTCGAGCCCTATGTGGCCAAGGCCCTGCGGACCTACTGTGCCCTGCTCCACTTCCACAACGCCAAAGGGGTCGAGTACACCCCTGACCTCCGGAAAACCCTTCTCGCCCGGAGCAGGCAGGCCATGCGCGGCCTACCGCAGGATCGGCTGGACCAAGTCATCCGTGAAATGGGCGGTCAGCGCGCCCGATTCCTGCGCGGACTCCACGACCCCGCGCAGCCTCTCAGTCACGCCTGACACCAGCAGCCGTCCCATCCGCCACCACCGATAGGCACCCATGTCCCAGCTTTTCGTAGCGTCGAAGTTCTTCGGGGCGCTCAGCCTGGCAGCCGCGATCGACAGCGGTCTCTTCGGTAGCGAGCATCGAGTTCTGCTCACCGTGGACAACGGACCGACACCCGAGCTATCGACGCCCCTGGCCGACGCCTCGGGGTTCGGGTATATCCGGAAGCGCTTCGACCAGGTCGTGTCCTATAACGAACTCATCTGG
The DNA here is from genome assembly GCF_054778635.1 of Nocardiopsis nanhaiensis. Taxonomy (NCBI): domain Bacteria; kingdom Bacillati; phylum Actinomycetota; class Actinomycetes; order Streptosporangiales; family Nocardiopsidaceae; genus Nocardiopsis; species Nocardiopsis nanhaiensis. The sequence goes on along the minus strand of NZ_BAAGZJ010000065.1, from coordinate 10,402 downwards.
CCCCAGCACCCCTCTCACTGGACACCCCGCAGCGGTGATCTGCGAATGCTCCGGTCCTTGTTGAAGGACCGCTTCCAGCTGAATGACGAACCTCCGGAACTGGTGATCGAATCCATCCAGGTTCCCCCAGCGCAAGCCCTGGCGGCACTCTTCGACGACGCGCGCATCACTGTCTATTCGGACGGATTGATGAGCTACAGCCCCACCCGGTCCGCACAGCACCGCACAGTGGCCACCCGGATCGAACGGCTGCTCTACCTGGACCTCGTCCCGGGGTTGTCTCCCCTGCTGCTCAGCGAAATCGGAGTTCCCACGCTACCGCTCGACCCCGCGAGCTTCCGGCAGGCCGCAGCCGAGATATCCGCGAGCTCGATCGCACAGGGGCCGACCGGGAGAGAAGGCTCCGGCACCGCCCTGGTCCTGGGTCAGTACCTGTCCTCCCTGGGGATGATCAGCGCAGCGGAAGAAGACCGGCTGTATACACGAGCGCTGAAGGCCTGCGCCGCAGCCGGACACCGCAGTGTCGATTTCAAACCCCACCCAGTACACGCCGACCGGACCACCGGTCACATGCGGGCGGCAGCAGAGGAGGCCCGGATCGACCTACAAATCCTGGACGGCGAAGTTCCTGTGGAGGCCGGGTACGAGATGGACCCGCCCGAACTCGTGGTCGGATGTTTCTCGACCGCGCTCGCCACGGCCAGCCGTGTCTACGGGATCCCGGTCGCCACCGTGGGCACCGAATTCCTGCTGAAAAGGATCACCCCCTACGAGAACAGCAACCGGATGCCGTTGGTGATCGCCGACACCACCATGCCAAGGCTGCTCGACTCCGGCGAAGTCGCCCCGCCACTCATCGCCGAAAGCCACCATTCCGAGGAGATGCCACGCCTGGTCAACGCCGTCGCCTATTGCATGCAGGCGGCCTCCTACCCGCACCTGCGGGAAGAGGCCGAAGAATACCTGCGCGGATACGACGGGGACCTGTTGCGCTACTTTAAGCGGCGCAGGCTCGAAGCACTTGGTCTGGCCGCTCCGCAGGCACCGGTCGACCCATCTGGTCAGGCACGCAAACCAGTTCCACTGCCCCACAGGGTCCTACGCAGGACCCGCAGCTTCCTGCGTAGGACCCTGGAACCCCGAACAGCGGTGTACGGCACGCTCAGGCGCATCAGGACCCTTCGACGCGCGCGGACCTGACCGGCTTCGAGAAGGAGATCGGGGCGTGCACCGAGCACGCCCCGGCGCGCCCTCCTCACCAAGTCATCCATGCGTTCCAGCCAGTCGTTCTCTGCCGGAGGGTGGAAGTAGTTCCGCTCGGTCCAGAGCGGATCCGGGTGGCGGAACCGTGCGGCGCGTACGTCCGCGAGGGTGCCGAAGGCTCCGCTGTCCTGGAATACCACGTTGATCTGTTCCGCGCCCACGCCGAAGTCGGTGAGAACGGCCAGGGGCACATCAAGAGCGATCGCCTCCAGCGCCGCCGTGGAACTCACGGTGACAAAACCGCTGGCCCGTTCCAACTGCTCCGCCATGGAACCGGTCGCAAAGAGCAGCGCTCCCTCCCAGGTTTGGCCCGCTCGAACCATTTCCCGCCACAGCGCCTCGTAGTGATGGCGCTCGCGATGAGTCTGCGCCTCGTTCTCCCGGCCCCTGAGCTTTACTACGACGTCCAGGTCCGGTCGGCTTTCCGCCAAATCGGCAAGGGCCTGAAGGACGGCCTCCCGGTCCTCCTTCGCATGGGGGACCTTGGCCTGGGCAGCAAATACCACCCGGTCGGCCGTTGCAGTCCGCGCCACCGGCCCAGGCAGAAACGGCAGGGTCGCCAGTCCGACGTCACCGGTGGCTCCCAGCTTCTCGCCTAAGCCCCCGAACTCCGCGACCTCGCGGTTGCTGTGCAGGACGAACAGGTCGGACTGGGATCGGTAGAGCCAGGCCTTCTCGGTGGCAGGGACCGAGATTCCGGGAAGGGCCGACACCAACACGGGGCGGTGCCCTCGCAGCGCAGCCGTAAGCGCTGAGGCCAGGGCGTCCACGACCGGCCCCGTGCAGTTGAGCATCACCACGTCGGGGCGCATGCGCCTGACCAAGCGCCGAATCTGGAGCAGTGTCAGTACCGGAATGCTGACCCCTGCTTGTCGAGTCGCTTCGGTGGCGGCCTGCAGCTGGCCGGGGGAGGGCGCTATCGGTGAGCGAACGACAACCAGTCCACAGTCATAGCCTTCTCGTGGGACAGCGTCGAGCATGGCCGCGGATAGCTTCACGTAGGAGTCGGAGTCGGCGACCGCCAGGACCCGTGTCCGGGTCCGCTGCTCAGTTCCCCTCACCGCTCACCGCCTCGAATTCCACGCTGGCGGACAGGTCAGCACGGAGGGTGGGGCGGGCCCGTTTGGTCCACCAGTGCTCCGGGAGGCTCACGGCCTGGATATCGGCCCCTTTGGCGAGGGTGCGCAGGGACACCAGCGCCGTGGAGGGCGGCGCCATGACGGTGTGTTCGGGACCGAGCCCCCGGAGGGAGAGCTCCACGGGAATGGCCGGGCGGATCACCCGGATGCGGGGGTGCCTGTCGAGGAAGCTGAGCACCTCTGAATCCTCTCTGCGGTGCGGATAGTAGGCGAGCGGTCCAGTCAGGGACTGCCCGTCGAGCCAGGTCAGGTAGTTCGACCTGTGGACCAGTCCGTCGGCGACCAGGGCCGTGCCGAGCACGATCCGGCGCTCGCTCGGGACGGCTTGGTCGGGCAGCGAGCGCAGCATGCCGAACCCGTGGCGGACGATGCGCACGCCCATCGCTTCGGCCCTCGCGGCCAGCGCCGGGTCCATGGGCAGCATGGTGAAGACGGAGAGCCTGCCCCAACGGGCCGCTTGGCGCAGCCTTAGCGCCACCGCGGCACCGAGCACGGCGCGGAGGGGGCTCTTCCTGGCGCGGGCACGCAGCAGGGGCCTGGGAACGACGGAGCTGAGCAGGCGGATCAGGTGCCAGGTGGCCAATCCGTCGTCGACGACAACGATCCGGCACCGCGGCGCGGCGAGCAGGGCGCGCTGGACCTGGCCGGAGAAGACGTCGCCGATCGCCCACACTCCGTCGGCCGTGGCCGGGGGTTCGGGCGCCCGGGCAGGGCTGGTGAGCGCGGTGTTCGCGGGGAAGAGACGGCGCAGCTCCGCCGCGGTCTCCGCGAGGCCTCGGGCCCCGGGGCGGAGGAGGATCTGGCCGTCCTCGAAGAGCTGGCCCGAGGCGTGCGCCTCCGCGACGGACAGGAGCTGCAAGGGCGACTCGACCCAGGCAGTGCCCGTTGGCGCCGCGGACACGGGCCCGCGCAAGGAAGGTGTGTGGTTCACGGCGCCGTTTCCTCCGTCGGACCGGTGGCGGACACCCATAGATTACACACGGAGGGTAGTTATTCACGGACTTTAGGTGACAGCCCGGCGAGCCCTGGGAAACGGCAACGGCGGCCGCCCTCGGGGGCGGCCGCCGGGTCACGCGGAGCGGGTGCGGGCTACTCGCCCTTCCACTCGGGGGTGCGCTTCTCCGCGAAGGCCGCCGCCCCCTCCATGGCGTCGTGACTGACGAACACCGGGCCCGCCAGCTCGTTCTGCTTCTCCCACATCTGGTCGGTGGACCAGTCATCCGAGGCTTGGAAGATCTCCTTGGAGACGTTCACGGCCAGCGGACCGTTCGGGGTGATGCGGGCCGCGAGGGATTTGGCACCCTCCAGGGCGCCGCCGCTCTCGGTGACCTGGTTGACCAGGCCGAGGTCCGCGAGCCGCTTGGCGTCGACGAAGTCACCGGTGAGGGCGAACTCCATCGCGACGTTGCGCGGGATGCGGTTCTGCAGGCGCAGCAGGCCACCGGCACCGGCCACCAGACCGCGCTTGACCTCGGGGATGCCGAACTTGGCGTCGTCCGCGGCCACGACCAGGTCGCAGGCGAGCACGGCCTCGAAACCGCCGGCGAGGGCGTAGCCCTCGACCGCGGCGATGAGCGGCTTCTTCGGGCCCCGCTCGGCGAAACCGCCGAATCCGCGGCCCTCGACCACCGGGACCTCGCCCTTCATGAAGGCCTTCAGGTCCATCCCGGCGCAGAAAGTGCCGCCGGCGCCGGTGATGATCGCGGCGGTGACGTCCTTGCGGGCGTCGACGTCGTCGAGCGCCTCGGCGATCTGGGCGGCGACCGCGGCGTTGACCGCGTTCTTGGCCTTGGGGCGGTTGATCGTGATGACGGCGATGCCGTCCTCAGACGTGTAGAGAACCTCGTCGGACACGGTGTCCTCCTATTTCGGGGGCATGCGCAGGGCGCCGTCGATACGGACGACCTCGCCGTTGACGTAGGTGACTTCGAGGAGGGTCCGGGCGAGCTTGCCGAACTCCTCGGCGGTGCCGAGGCGCTTGGGGAAGGGCACCGGGGCCGCGAGCCGGTCCTTGAACTCCTGGGAGCCCGGGCCGTCGCCGTAGATGGGCGTCTCCAGGATGCCGGGGGCGATGGTGTTCACGGTGACGCCGACGGCGGCGAGGTCACGCGCAGCCGGCAGGGTCATGCCGATCACGCCGCCCTTGGAGGACGAGTAGGCGATCTGACCGATCTGGCCCTCGATACCGGCGAGGGAGGCGGTGTTGAGGATGGAGCCGCGCTCGCCGTCCTCGTTGATCGGCTCGGTCTTGGCGATCTCGGCCGCCGAAAGGCGGAGCACGTTGAACGTGCCGATCAGGTTGACCTGGATGACCTTCTGGTAGCTGTCCAGGTCGTGGGGGTTGCCGTGCCGGTCCACCGTGCGGGTGGCCCAGCCGATGCCGGCGCAGGAGACCGCCACACGGAAGGGCTTGCCGGTGTCCGCGGCCGCCTGCACCGCGGTCTTGACCTGGTCTTCCTGGGAGACGTCGGTGGAGACGAAGACGCCACCGATCTCCTTCGCGACGGCCTCGCCGCGCTCGGCGTTGAGGTCGGCGATGACGACGGTGGCACCGGCGGAGGCGAGTTCCTTGGCGGTGGCCTCACCGAGGCCACTCGCGCCGCCCGTAACGAGGGCGGAGATTCCGTTGAGATCCATGTGCCGCACTCTACAGAGGATGTGACCCACACACTAGAACCGGGTTCGGTTAATCGCGGGTAATACTGTGACCAGCCTTGTTGAACGGACCCCAGGCGGGTATGGGCAAGGAGCCCCACTCTGCCGTCACGGAGGGCTACCTTCCTGTCATGCGAAGAGCAGCGACACTAGAGTGGGCTCAGGAATCGACCCAGGAGGATTCGATGGCCGAGCCGCTCCCCGAATGGTTCCTCACCCCGCCCGGGGGCTGGACCGCCGACCACATGGACCGCCTTCCTCCGGGCGCCCCCCGGATGGAGCTCATCGACGGAGCGCTCGTCTTGCTTTCCCCCCAGACCAAGTTCCACGGCAAGGTCATGACGAACCTGCTGTTCGAACTCCTGCAGACCGCCCCCGAAGACATCGACGTCATGGTTGAGATGACGATGAAACTGGGGAAGTACCAGCGTCCTCAGCCAGACATCGTCGTCTACCGGGAGAGGGGTGAGGAGGGCTGGGAGTCGGACACCCACATTCCGCCGGAGGATGTCCTGCTCGTGGTCGAGGTCGTCTCAGAGGAGTCCCAGGACCGGGACCGGACGACAAAGCCGATGAAGTACGCAGCCGCCGGTATCCCGCACTTCTGGCGGATCGAACGTGAGGAGAACGGTCCCGCGGTCCACGTGTACGAACTCGACGGCACCTACGATCCCAGGTACGTGCCGGTCACGATCGCCAGAGAGCGGCTCAAACTGGACATGCCCTTCGCACTCGACATCGACGTTCGGGCTCTGGGACCACGCTGATTCACCACCGGCCCCGGCCCAGCCGCTGTTGGCGTCGGCGCTGCCGCCCCCTCGGCAGCGCCTCCCTCGCCAGGTCGGCCGCGCCGATCATCCCGGCCTCGTTGCCCAGAGCAGCGGCCACCACCCCCGCCTCCGGACGGTAGCCCCGGCCGGTCAGACCCTTCTCGAACGCGCTCCGCGCCGGGCCCAGCAGCAGCTCACCCACTTCCGAGACCCCTCCCCCGACGATGAAGAGCTCGGGGTCGAAGGCGGCCGCCAGGTTGGCCAGGCCCACTCCCAGCCAGCCGCCCGCATCCTCCAACAGCTCCCGGCAGGCCCGGTCGCCCTTGTGGGCCAGTTCGCTCACCAGAGGGCCGGTGATCAGCAGCGGGTCGCCGCCCACCGCCTGGCTCAGCGCCTCCGCCACCGGTGACTCCGCGACCACCAGCTCCCTGGCGTCCCGGGTGAGCGCGTTGCCGCTGGCGTACTGCTCCCAGCAGCCCCGGTTGCCGCACTCGCAGCGGTGGCCCCCGGGGACCACCGTCATGTGCCCGAACTCCCCCGCGAGCCCGTACCGGCCGCGGCGCAGCAAACCGTCCTGCACGATCGCGCCGCCGATCCCGGTGCCCAGGTTGACGACCAGCACGTCGTCCACGCCGCGCCCGGCGCCCGCGCACACTTCGGCCCAGGCGGCGGCGTTGGCGTCGTTCTCCACCACCACGGGCAGCCCCAGACGCACGGACAGCGCGTCCCTGAGCGGCTCCTCCCGCCACGAAAGGTGCGGGGAGAACAGCACGTTGGCCCGCCGTTCGTCGACGAACCCGGCGGCTCCCACCCCGACCGCGCGCACCGTGTACTCCTGGCGCAGGTCGGACACGACCGACACGATGGTGTCCTCCACCACCGAGGGGTTCTTGCTCCGCTCCGGCGTCTCGGCTCGCAGGCGCGCCAGCACCCGGCCACCCGCCGTGATCACGGCCGCCGCGACCTTGGTCCCGCCGATGTCCACGCCGACCGTCAAGGAGTGCCCGTACCGCACGTCCGTCACCATGTCCGCTCTCCTCTTCCGCCCCACCCGACCGGCCTCAAGGCGTCCGAGCCCATGCAGGACGCGTCAGGGGCCCGCCCCACCACACCGCACACACGAAAACGCGCACCTGGGCCACTCTGTGCCCGGATGCGCGGAAAACCCTGAGAAACCCCTAGCCGAGAGCCGAGCGGACCACCCCGGCGAGGCGCTCGGCCACGGCGGTGGCCTGCCCCTGCTCAGGGGCCTCCACCATGACGCGGACCTTCGGCTCGGTCCCGCTGGGCCGGATCAGGACCCGCCCGGTCTCGCCCAGCTCGGCCTCGGCCGTGCGCACCGCTTGGCCCAGCTCCTCGGAGTCGTCGGCACGGGCCTTGTCGACGTCGGGGACGTTGATCAGGACCTGCGGAAGGCGGGTCATGACCTTGGCCAGCTCGGCCAGGCCCTGTTTGCGGTGGGACATGGCGGCCAGCAGGTGCAGACCGGTCAGCAGGCCGTCACCTGTGGTGGCGTGGTCGAGCAGGATCACGTGCCCGGACTGCTCACCGCCCAGGCCGAACCCGCCGCTCTTCATCTCCTCCAGCACGTACCGGTCGCCCACCGCGGTCTCCACCACGGAGATACCCTCGCGGGCCATCGCCAGCTTCAGCCCCAGGTTGGACATGACCGTCACCACGAGGGTGTCCTCGGTCAGGCGCCCGGCCTCCTTGGCCTCGGTCGCCAGGATCGCGAGGATCTGGTCGCCGTCCACGACGTTGCCCTCGGAATCCACCGCGAGGCAGCGGTCGGCGTCGCCGTCGTTGGCGATTCCGGCGTCGGCACCGTGAAGACGCACCGCCTCCTGGAGGGCGCTCAGGCTCGTGGACCCGCAGCCCTGGTTGATGTTGTGGCCGTCGGGCGCGTCCCCGATGGCGATCACCTCGGCGCCCGCCCGGCGAAGCGCCTCCGGGGCCACGGTGGCGGCCGCGCCGTTGGCGCAGTCCATGACCACCTTGAGCCCCTTCAGGCCGTGCGGCAGGGAGTCCAGAACGTGCCGGGTGTAGAGCTCGGCGCCCTCGTGGGAGTCGGTCACCCGGCCGACCGCGTCGCCTACTGCCGGGTTCGAGGGTACGCCGAGCATGCCCTCGATCTCCTCCTCCAGGGAGTCCTCGAGCTTCTGCCCGCCCTTGGCGAAGAACTTGATGCCGTTGTCCGGGGCCGGGTTGTGGCTCGCGGAGAGCATCACGCCGAAATCGGCCTCCAGGGCGCCGGTCAGGTAGGCCACGGCGGGGGTCGGGAGCACACCGACCCGGACCACGTCCACACCGGTGCTCGCCAGGCCCGCGACGACCGCGGCCTCCAGGAACTCGCCGGACGCGCGGGGGTCGCGACCCACCACCGCCAGCGGGCGCCGCTCCTCGTCCTTGCCCGTCAGTACCCTCGCCGCCGCGATGGACAGGTCGAGGGCGAGCGAAGCGGTCAGGTCGCGACCAGCGAGACCACGTACGCCGTCTGTTCCGAACAGCCGAGCCACAGGCGACAGCCCCTTTCAGAAGCGGCGCCGGGCTACGGCGCCGGTGAAGTTCAGCGTGGCGGAGAGAGCCACCGGAAAAAACAAAAACCCGTACGCCGCCCCCGGGTGCGGGGACGACGTACGGGCGAGAACTCAGCCGAGCAGGTGCCGGCGCATGAGCATTAGCGCTTGGAGAACTGCGGAGCCTTGCGCGCCTTCTTGAGACCGGCCTTCTTCCGCTCGACCTCGCGGTCGTCACGGGTGAGGAAGCCGGCCTTCTTCAGCGTCGGGCGGTTGTTCTCCACGTCCAGGGAGGCGAGCGCACGGGCGATGCCGTGCCGCAGCGCGCCAGCCTGGCCGCTGGGGCCGCCGCCGTCCAGTCGGGCGAAGACGTCGTAGGCGCCGTCGAACCCGAGCGAGACGAGGGGGTCCTTGATGGTCTGCTGGTGGACCTTGTCCGGGAAGTAGTCCTCGAGCGGCTTGCCGTTGACCTTCCACTCACCCGCGCCAGGGGTGATACGGACTCGGGCGACAGCCTTCTTGCGCCGACCGGTGCCGGCGCTGGGGCCGGACGCGGTGGGGACGTAGGCGGCGGTCGTCTCGTCCGACTCGCTGGTGAACTCCGAGGGGAACTCCTCGGGGTTTTCAGCAAAGTCCTGCGCGACGTCTTCGATGCCGGTGGGCTCGACCACGGTTATCCTCGTGCTTCCTGTAAAAGTCTGCGAACGCCTAGGCGGGCTGCTCGATCTTGGTGATTTCGAACGGAACCGGCTGCTGGGCCTGGTGCGGGTGCTCCGGGCCGGCGTACACCTTGAGCTTCTTGGCCATCTGACGGCCGAGGGAACCCTTGGGCAGCATCCCCTTGATGGCCTTCTCGACGGCCCGCTCGGGGTTCTTCTCCAGCAGGTCGGCGTACGAGATCGAACGCAGACCGCCGGGGTAGCCGGAGTGCCGGTAGGCGCGCTTCTGCTCGAGCTTCTTGCCGGTCAGCGCAACCTTGTCGGCGTTCACGACGATCACGAAGTCGCCGGTGTCGATGTGGGGCGCGTAGTAGGCCTTGTGCTTACCCCGAAGCAGCGTGGCAACCTGGCTCGCCATACGCCCGAGCACGAGATCGGTAGCGTCGACAACGTGCCACTGACGCTGGACATCGCTAGGTTTGGGGCTGTATGTGCGCACGATCGTTTGCCTTCGCTCTTCAGTCGGCTGCCCCATCCCGAACGGGATGGTGGACTCGTATTACAAAACACCCCTACGGGTGCGGGGCCGGAAACAGACCCCGCGGGTGCGGATCTGTTACTTGGCCGGATGTCCCATGTCCAATCAGGACAACCCGGTCGTGAGTGCGCAGACGATGGTGCGTGGATCGGCACCCAGCTTCGGGAGTTTGGGGCCCACGGCAACTCAACGCACAACGACGAAATATCCTACCCGTCCATCCTGACGCAGGTCAAAACGAGCGACAGGCGGGACCGGCGGGATCGTCTGGCGGGAAAGCGCCGGGACGGGTTCACATCCGTGACCTCTCCGCCTTTTATTATGCCTGCAGTCAGGAGTGCTTCGTCCTTCCCCCGCCCGCACGTTGGCTACCCTTGCACCGAAAGACCCGTCTTCACCCGCTACCACGGGCGTTGACGTCCACCTTGGAGACGCCCGTCACGGTCACCGAACCGGCGGCGGACGCTGGCAGCGCGGATCAGGCCACGGGCCCGGAGAGCCGCGGCCCAGTCCCACCCTCAAAGCCTTCGGAGACTCCCATCAGTACCCATCCGAACCCGCCTCAGCACGGCCCAGACGGACGGCCTCTCCACCCGGAGGCCGGCCACGGCCAGGACCTGCTCGGCTCACCACCCTCCCAGCCTGAGGGTCAGCCTCCCACAGCGGACCCGCAGCAGGCGCCCGGCGCGCCCGTGGACGGATCCGGGGCCCAGCGCCCCCCGTTTCCTGGCGGCCCCGGCCCGCAGCCGCCGCAGGGCTCCGCCCCTCCAGGACAGCACCCCCGGAACCCGCCACCGGGCCCGCAGGGCGGCCAGGGCGGCCCCCACCCCCCTAACGGACCGCAGCCCCCAAGCGGCCCCCA
>NZ_BAAGZJ010000064.1:0-43693 GCF_054778635.1 Nocardiopsis nanhaiensis | reverse complement strand
GGGCGATGTCGGAGCTCGACATCGCCGGCTCCCTGGCCTTGGAAGCCAAAATCCCGGCCTCCACCATCCGCCGGAAGAGGCCAGCATCCGGGTAGCGGCCAGTGTTGCGCGCCCCCACCGCCTTATCGGCGGTCCGGCACACGGCGACGGCTTCGCCGATGGACAGCAACCCGGAGTCCAGGCTCTGGCGGGTGGCGGGAAGCTCCTGGGCGAACAACCGCCGCGCCAGCTCGGCGCGCCCGTTGGCCTCAACGGGGGCCATCCCCACCGAGTGGATCAGCCAGTTCTGCACCGACCTCTGCCCACCCGCCTCCAACAACGTCCCGGCCGCCTCCAGCTGCGCCAACCGGAGCAGCATCGCAAGCTGGGCCCGATCGAAGTCCTCGAACACCTGAGAAATCACATCCAGGACCTCACCAGCCGCACCCGCCGGGGGCACCTCCGCCATCTCCGAAGCGATCTTCTCCCGGGCGGTGCGCGTGGCGGAAACGGCGGGGGTGTTTCCCGCCGCATTCCCGCACTGCCCGAAAGAAGAAGTCATACCACTAAGGATACCAAGAAAGGCCCAGAAAGGACCTATCCCGGAGGTGATAACACCCTTACCAGGCCACCCCGACCCGCCTTTTCCATTCCCCGGAAAGAAGCCTTCCAGGAAAGGGAGTCACCCCCCCTGGCCGCATTCTTGGACAAAGCGGGCATATGCGCACCCGAATGGGAAAGATCTTGCTCCTATCGCCATTCTCGACGGCCGAGGGTGGAGACAGGAGCAAGATCATCGGGGTTTTCGCCGCGCGCATTGACCAGCCGCGACACCCGCAACCGGTAGGCTCCGGCGCAGGAGCCCACCCGGCCGAAGGCCCCGCCGTTCGGGGTTCGCCTCCCACCATGACCGGCCGCGACACCCGACCCGCCAACGCACCGGCGGCGTGGCAGGCATCGGCCGCCAGGCCGACAGAATCAGTTTTCGGGCGAAGCCCGAAAGGGATCGGACCTCGACCACCCGTCCCCCTTTCCCGATAGCCGCCAACCCGCCGTCGCAGCGGAGCGGGTCAAGGTGGAGCGCCGTTGACGCGCGAAGCGCCCGACGGCGACGACCTTGACGCGCGCAGCGGAGACGGCCACAATCACGCGGCGGGAAAGGAGGGCACCCTAATCGTTCCCTGAAGGGCAGGTTGCGCCAGCAATATATCTCCCGCCTTCCACCATCCCAAACATCAGTGTATTTTCCCTGAAATATCTGCGCACCCTGAGAAATCAGGCAAGTTCCTTGCTGCGCGAAAGGGTTTTCTGTGGACGATCCACCCCTCGCTTGGCGTTGGCCCCTCGCTTGGCGTTGCCGGGGGTAGCTAGGTCAGGGACTCCCGGTAGGCGATCCAACCACCGTGGAACGTGATGTCCTCGGCGCCTTCAGTAGCAGCGGGATCACAGCCGAAGCCGACCACGGCGCGACCGTCGGCGAGGGTGACAGCGCCGAGGGACATCGGAGCCGGGAGTTGGGCGAGGAACGTGCCGAGTCCGGCCGGGGAGATGGACCATACCTCGCAGCGCAGCGTCGAACCCCCGCTGTTGACCCGCAGCAGTCCGGGCTTGGGCGGCGTTGTCGCGAGGGCGAACAGTCGGTAGTCCTCGCTGGTGGTGGTCGCCTCCACAAACCGCGCACCCAGGTCGGTGAGCTGGTGGTTGAGCGGTTGACCGCGCAGGTGGGCGCCGAACACCGCCAGCTCCACGCCCGTGTCGGGTTGGACCTGGCCGGTGTCCTCACCGTTGAGGAGACCGGCCAGGTCCAGGGCCACCTGGTCCTCGAAGGCGGAGGCGACCAGGGTGGCCCCGAACGGGTGGCCGTCGGCGTTGCCGGCGGGGACGGCGACGGCGGCCAGGTCGAGGAGGTTCACGAAGTTGGTGTAGGTGCCCAGCCGCGAGTTCACTCCGACCGGGTCCGCGGCCACCTCGTCCAACGTCGGATGACCGACGGTCGTCGGGAGCAGGAGGGCGTCGAAGCCGTCCAGGAGTCGCCGGGCGGCCGCCCGGTACTCGGCCAGGCGGTGCTGGTCGGCGGCGAGGCGGCTGGCGGGGAGGTCGGCGGCGGCCAGGATGATCCCGGCGACCGTGGGGTCGGTGCCCTCGGGGTTCGCCCGGAGGAACTCCCCCACCGCGGCGTGGCGTTCGGCCACCAGGGCGCCGTCGTAGAGGAGGCGCGCGGCCGCCAGCAGCGGGGAGATGTCGACGGTCTCCACACTCACTCCGGCGCGGACGAACCCGTCCACAGCCCTGTGGAAGGCCTGCCGCTCCTCCGCACTGAGCGGTTCGAGGCCCGTTGCCGTGGGCATCGCGATCCGGGCCGGGTGCCGGGGGGCCAGACGCACGTCGGCGGGCCAGGTACGGCTGCCCGGGTCTTCGGGGTCCGGGCCGGTCATGACCGCCAGGGCGTGCTGGGCGCTGCCCAGGTCCCGGGCGAACACGGTGACGCTGTCGTAGGGCCTGGCTGCGGGCACCACCCCGGTGTTGGGCACCAGGCCCAGGGTGGGCTTGAGGCCGACGATGCCGTGCAGGGCCGCGGGCACCCGGCCGGACCCGGCGGTGTCGGTGCCCAGGGCGAAGTCGACCAACTCCAGGGCCACCGCCGCGGCCGACCCGGAGCTGGAGCCCCCGGAGACACGGGCGGGGTCGAAGGCGTTGCGGACCGCGCCGTAGGGGCTGCGGGTCCCGACAAGGCCGGTGGCGAACTGGTCCAGGTTGGTCTTGCCGAGCACCAGCGCCCCGGCCGCCACCAACCGCTGCACGGCGGTCGCGCTCTCCTGGGGCGTGTACGCGAAGCCGGGGTGCCCGGCCGTGGTGGGCAGGCCCGCCACGTCGATATTGTCCTTGACCGCCACAAGCGTTCCGGCCAGCGGTAGGTCTTCCCCTGAGGCCAGGCGTTCCTCCAGCGCCTTGGCCTCGACCGCCACGTCCTGTTCGGGCCGCAGGGTGATCCAGACCTCCGGCCGGTCGGTCTCGGCGATCCGGCGGTAGGCGGCGTGCACTCTTTCCGTGGGGGCGGGGTCGGCGGGGGTGTGCATCAGGCGGCTTCTCCTTGGGTGATGACGGCCATGGCGCGTCCCGGATCGAGGTGCTGTCCGGGGCTGACGAGGATTTCGGAGACGGTTCCGGCCTCGGGGGCCCTGACCACCACCTCCAGCTTCATGGCCTCCAATCGGACGATGGGCTGCCCTTCCTGGACAGTCTCGCCCGGTTCGACGTCCACCTTCCAGACGCTCGCGGAAAGCGGCGCCTCCACCAGGGAGGCACCCGGCGGCAGGTCCGGTTCTCCGGCGAGCGCCACGGGCTCGGGTTCCGGCCTGTCCTCGAACTCCCCCGCGGCCTCCCACCGCTGCCGTTCGGCCTCGAACGCGGTGGCCTGCCGCTGCTCGAACTCCCGGATGGAGTCGGCGTTCTCGGCGAGGAACCGCTCGTGGTCGGCGAGGACGAACTCGCCCTCGGTGACCTCCAGCTCGTGGCGCCCGGCGAGCAGGTCGGCCCGGATGTCGAGCAGCTCCTCCTGGCCGACGGGGTACCAGGTGAGCTGGTCGAAGAAGCGCAGCAGCCAGGGCGTGCCCGGCTCGAACCGGCCGTACTGGCGCAGCCCCGACCAGATCGGGACCGTGCGGCCGATGAGCTGGTATCCGCCGGGGCTCTCCATGCCGTACACGCACAGGTAGGCGCCGCCGATCCCCACACCGGCCTCGGGCGTCCAGGTCCGCGCGGGGCTGTACTTGGTGGTGACGAGGCGGTGCCGGGGGTCCAGCGGGGTGGCCGCGGGGGCGCCGAGGTACACGTCGCCGAGGCCGAGGACCAGGTAGGAGGCGTCGAAGACGATGTCGCGGACCTGGTCGACGGTGTCGAGCCCGTTGATCCGGCGGATGAACTCGATGTTGTCGGGGTTCCAGGGGGCGTCGTCGCGCACACCGGTCTCGTAGCGGGCGACGGCCTCGTGGATGGAGGGGTCGTCGAAGGACATCGGCAGGTGCAGGGTGCGGCTGGGCACCCGCAGCCGCGAGGTGGGCGGGAGCGACGCCTCGATCTCCTGGAGGAGGCCGAGCAGCGTGCGCAGCGGCAGCACCTCGGGGTCGGTGTGCAAGTGCAGCGAGCGCACACCCGGTGTGGTGTCCACGATGCCCTTGGGCGCGGCCCGGTCGAGCGCGGCCATGAGCGCGTGGACGCGCATGCGCAGGCCGAGGTCGAGCACCATGGGGCCGTACTCGACGAGCAGGTTGTCGTGGCCGCCTCGCCGGTAGGTGACCTCGGGGGTGTCCGCGCCGGCGGGGACGCGGGCGAGGACGCCGTCGTCGCCGTCGGCCCCGGAGGAGCGCAGCAGGGGCGCGGCAACCGGGTCGGTGTGCAGCTTCTCCGCGGCCGCCTCGGTGACCGGGTGGAACCGCACGGTGTCGCCGGGGCGGACCTGGCCGACCTTCCAGCGGGAACCGGTGACCACGGTGACGGGGCAGACGAACCCCCCGAGGCTGGGGCCGTCCGGGCCGAGGAGGACGGGGGTGTCGCCGGAGAGGTTGACGGAACCGATCGAGTAGGCGGTGTCGTGCACGTTGGAGGGGTGCAGCCCGGCCTGGCCGCCGTCGGGGCGGGCCCAGGACTGCTTGGGCCCGGAGAGCCGGACGCCGTTGCGGGCGGACTGCGGGTGGACGCGCCAGCGTGTGGCGTAGAAGTCGGCGAGGCCCTCGCGGGTGAGGAACTCGGGGGCGGCGTGCGGCCCTTCGGAGACCTCGATGTCCCAGTGCGTGCCGTCACCCTCCCCCGCCGCGCGGAATCCCGGACGCTTCTGCGCGGACACCGGACGCGGGTCCGGGGCGGCCGCTGAGGGCGGCGCGGGCCGCAGTACGTCGCCGAGGCGCAGTGCCCGTCCCGCGTGCCCGCCGTACTCCCCGGCGGTGAAAGTGGACGTACTGCCCAGGTACTCGGGGATGTCGAGACCGCCCCGGACCAGGACGTAGGTACGCATGCCCGGGCCCTTGGCGGGGCCGACGTCCAGCAGGGCACCGGCGGGCACCTCGGTCGGCTCCCACTGGGGCACCCGCGCGCCGTCCACGGTGACGTCGGCGGGGGCACCGGTCACGCACACGGTGGCGGGGTGGGTGAAGCGCAGGGCCGGGCCCTCGATGGTGCACTCCAGGCCCGCGGTGCCTTCGGGGTTGCCCAGAGCGGTGTTGCCCAGGCGCAGCGAGAGGTCGTCCATGGCACCCGACGGGGGCACGCCCACCTGCCAGTAGCCGGTGCGCCCGGGGAAGTCCTGGACGGTGGTGAGGGTCCCGGCGCGCTCCACCTCGATCCGCGGTTCGGGGTCGCCGACGGTGGCACAGGTCGCCGTGGTGTGCGCGGTGGAACGCACGTCCGGGTGGGCGCTCAGGGCGCGCAGCATCCCCAGGTTGGTCTGCACCCCGTCGATCCGGACCCTGTCCAGGGCGTGCCCCAGTCGGTCCAGGGCGTCCTCGCGGTCGTCGCCGCGCACGATCACCTTGGCGAGCATGGGGTCGTAGTCGCTCGTCACCCGCTGACCGGTCTCCACCCAGCCGTCCACGCGGACGTCGGCGGGGGCCTCGAACCGGGTGAGCAGCCCTGAGCTGGGACGGAAATCGTGGGCGGGGTCCTCGGCGTACACGCGGGCCTCGACGGCGTGTCCGGTGTGGACCGGACCCTCCGGCGGGAGGTCGGTGAGGACGTCCTCGCCCCGGGCCAGGCGGAGCATCCAGGCGACCAGGTCCACCCCGGCGATCTCCTCGGTGACCGGGTGCTCGACCTGGAGCCGGGTGTTGACCTCCAGGAAGGAGGCCTCGCCCCGCTCGACGTCGTAGACGAACTCCACCGTCCCGGCGCTGCGGTAGGACACACCGGAGCACAGGTCGCGGGCGGTGCGGTGGAGCTCGGCGCGCAGGGCGTCGGACAGGCCTGGGGCGGGGGCCTCCTCCACGACCTTCTGGTTGCGGCGCTGCAGCGAGCAGTCGCGGTCGCCGAGGGTGACCACGCCGCCTTGACCGTCACCGAAGACCTGCACCTCGATGTGGCGGGCCTTGGCCACGAAGCGCTCGACGAACACCCCGCCGCCGCCGAAGTGGGTCTCGGCCATCCGGCTGACCTGGTCGAAGGCGGCACGCAGGGTTTCCTCGTCGAAGCAGGGGCGCAGGCCGATCCCGCCGCCGCCCGAGGTGGATTTGAGGATCACCGGGTAGCCGATCCGCTCGGCGGCCACCACGGCCTGCCCGACGTCGGGGAGGGTCTCGCTTCCCGCGACCATGGGCAGGCCGGCGGCGGCAGCAGCTTTACGGGCGGTGTGCTTGTCGCCGAACTCCTCGAGGTGGCGGGGCTCGGGCCCAACGAACACCATCCCGGCGGCCTCGACGGCGTGGGCGAACTCCGCGCTCTCGGACAGGAAACCGTAACCCGGGTGCACAGCGCCCGCACCGGTCTGGGCCGCGGCCGCGAGGACGCGCCCGATGTGGAGGTAGCTCTCGTTGGCGGGTGCGGGGCCGAGGCGGACGGCCTCGTCGGCCAGTCTCGTGTGCGGCGCGCCCGCGTCGGCGTCGGAGTACACGGCGACGGTGCGCAGGCCGACGGCACGGGCGGAGCGGATGATGCGGCAGGCGATCTCGCCTCGGTTGGCGACGAGCACGGAGTCGAACACGGGGCTCTCCCTCTGTCGGAGGCTGGGGCGGGTGGTGCGCGGTGCCGGGTCAGGAGGGGGCGGTGTGCAGCGCCATCTGGGTCAGGGCCCGCTGGGCGCGCTCCAGGACGACCTCCATGGACGCGCCGACGTGTTCGTGCATGGCGCGGTAGGCGGAGTCGAGTTCGTCCGCGCGCAGGTACTCGACGATCCGGATGTGCTCCGCGATGGTCGAGGTGATCCGGTCACCGGTACGGAAGTCGTGCATGCGTACGCGGCGGATCCGCTGGTTGGCGGAGACCAGCGCCTCGGTGAGGGCGCCGTTTCCGGAGGCCTTGGAGACGGCGGCGTGGAACTCCTCGTCGAGGAGGACGAACGAGGGGTCCGGTTCCGGCGGGTCGGCGCGCAGCTTCTCCCAGCGCTCCAGTTCGGCCAGGAGGATCCCGGGGTCGTGCCGGATGGTGCGGTCCTCTATGGCGCGGGCGATGCCGCGCAGCTCGAGGGCGACCCGGAGCTCGTAGAGGTCGCGCAGCTCGGCGAGGTTGGGAACGGTGACGTAGAAGCCGTTGTCGCGGCGTTCGACCAGGCCGTCGGCGTGGAGCCGGGCGAGGGCCTCGCGGACGGGGGTGCGGGAGACCCCGAAGTACTCGGCGAGGCGCACTTCGCCGAGGCGGGTGTGCGGCGTGACGCGGCCGTTCAGGACCTCCTCACGCATCAGGGCGTGGACCCGGTCGCGGCGGGAGACCGCACTGTCCCCGGCGACTGGCTCCGGCCGCGTATACATCGGTGTGTCCATGGCTCAAGACGCTAGGAAGCGCTTGTTTCATGGGGCCTGTCGCGGCGTGAAGCCTGGGTTTCCCCGTGTTTCCGCGTGTTTCGTGGCTTGTCGGGGCGCTGCCGGAAGGAGGAACGGGGCGCAGCGTCAGGAACGGGTCCCGGGGCCCGGACACACGAGAGGGGCGCCCTGCCCGGTTCCGCTGGACGGGCGCGGAACCGGGCGGGGCGCCCTGGGAGTGCCGGGACGGTGTCCGGGAGAGGGAGGGACCACCGCCCCGGGGAGGGGCCGTCCGCCCTCTACAGTGGACGGCCCGTGGCGGGAACCGGCTACAGGGAGATCCCGAGTGCCCAAGTCATCAGGCCGTACATCGTGCCGACGATGGCGAGGAGGGCTACGAGGTTGAGCCAGAGGCCTCCCTTGATCATCTCGCCGATCTTGACGTACCCGGACCCGAAGGCGATCGCGTTGGGCGGGGTGGCCACCGGGAGCATGAAGGCCATGGTGGCGGCGAGCGCGACCGGGACGACCAGGCCCAAGACGTCGATGTCCATGCCCAGTGCCACTCCGCCCATGATGGGCAGGAAGGTGGCGGCGGTCGCGGTGTTGCTGGTCAGCTCCGTGAGGAAGAGGACCAGGGCGGCGACAGCCAGGATGAGCACCCAGACGGGCACACCGCTGAGGAAGGCGACCTGGTTACCCACCCACTCGCTGAGTCCGGAGTCGGTGAACTGGGCGGAGATGGCCAGACCGCCGCCGAAGAGGAGCAGGATGCCCCAGGGGAGCTTGACCGCGGTGTCCCAGTCCATCAGCGGGGTCCTCTTGTCCACCGGGACGAGGAAGAGCAGGACCGCGACGGTCATGGCGATGCCGGCGTCGGTGACGTCGCCGAGCCACGGCGCGGCGTTGGCCACGGCGTCGATGTCGGCGAGCATCGGCGCGAAGATCCAGGAGATGGCGGCGAAGAAGAAGATGGCCAGGACCAGCTTCTCGCCGCGGGACATGGCGCCCAGCTTCGCCAGTTCCTCTCGGATGAGCTCCTGCGCCCCCTCGACCTTCTTGATCTGCGGCGGGAAGACCCGGGTCAGCACGAACCAGGCGACGAGCATGAAGACGACCGCCAGCGGCACACCGGCCATCATCCACTGGCCGAAGCCGATGTGGATGCCGTGCGTTTCCGAGAGGTACCCGACCATGAGCACGTTGGGCGGGGTACCGATGAGGGTGGAGACCGAACCGATGGACGCGGCGTAGGCGATGCCCAGCATGAGCGCGGTGGCGAAGTTCGCGTCCGTGCGGCCGCCGCGGAACTGCGCGATCACCGCGATGACGGACAGGCCGACCGGCAGCATCATCACAGCAGTGGCGGTGTTGGACACCCACATGGAGATGAAGCCGGTGGCGATCATGAAGCCACCGATCAGGCCCACCGTGTTGGAGCCGACCTTGGAGACGATCGTCAGGGCGATGCGCTTGTGGAGGTTCCACTTCTGCATGGCCAGGGCGAGCATGAAGCCGCCCATGAACAGGAAGATCGTGTCAGAACCGTAGGCTGAGGCCACATCGTCGACCTCCGTGCCCTCCACCATCAGGGGGAAGAGCACCAGAGGCAGGAGCGAGGTCACCGGGATCGGGATGGCCTCGGTGGCCCACCAGATGGCGACCCAGGTGGTGATCGCGGCAACGACGCTGCCGTTAGCGGAGAGGACCGGCTCTCCGCCGTCCTCCCCCACCGGCATGTGCATCTCCGGCATCAGGAGGTAGACCAGGAGACCGAGCAGGGGGCCGAGCACGAGTCCGACGACCCGGCCGCGGGTCATCCCTGCCGTGCCCCTCTCCTCCCGCTTGATCTGCGGTCCTTCGGTGGTATCGACGCCCGACTGGGTCGCCATGGAAACCTCCTCCTGTTGGGGCCGGGGGGTGACGGCTCCCCGCCGTCGAAGGCCCCACCCACGGGTTACCGGGGGATTGCCTCCGCGTTACGTCCTGACCCAACAGATAGTGATTTCACCCGGGTGTGTGTGCAACGCAACTCCACCAAACTTGGGATTCCTCTGACGTAGGGCGACCCTAGGTGTGTGTCGAAGAACACGGGGTGATCCGAGGCATCCTCTCAACCGACCATTGAATACGGCCTAAGCTGCACATATGCGAGCGACGGGGCCGAGTAGACGAACCGCACTCCTATCCGGTGCGGGAGCCCTCGTCGCCGCTGCCGTGACCAGCTGCACACGCGGCCCCGCCGCCGACCCGCCGCTCCTCGTAGTCGCCACCGGGCCTCCCGGAGCCGTCTACCGGGAGATCGGCGGTGAGCTCGCCCTCCTCCTCGACGAACGCCTCCCCCGCAACGAGGTGACCACCGTCGAGACCCGTGCCTCGCACGACAACCTGTACTTGCTGGAGGGCGGGGAGGCACACCTCGGCCTGGCCAACCTCGACTCGATCCTGGCCACGGAGATCGGCGGCCAGGCGCAGGTCAGCGCCGTGGGACGGCTCTACGACAGCTTCGTCCACCTGGTCGTCGCCGCCGACTCCTCCGTCCGGGCCCTGGAGGACCTCGACGGTCTGCGCGTCTCGATCGGCGCGGTCAACTCCGGCACCGAGTTCACCGCCGAACAGATCCTCGAGGAGACCGGGGTGGCCCCGGACGTCGTCCGGCTCGACCAGGCCGAATCGGCGACCGCCCTGGAGTCGGGTGAGATCGACGCGATGTTCTCCCTGACCGGACTGCCCACACCGGCCATCGTGAGCCTTGCCGAGGAGGCCCCCCTGCACCTGGTGGACCTGTCCGGCACCGCCGACGTGATGGCCACGGCCTACCCCGAGTCCTACTTCCCGGCGACCATCCCGGCCACCACGTACGCGGACATCCCCGCCTGCCCGACGATGTCCATCCCCAACCTGCTGCTGTGCCGCGACGACCTGCCCGATGACCTCGTCCACCTGATCACGGACTCGGTGTACACCGGGGCCTCCCGGCTGGCCGAGCAGCGCCCGGAGGCGGCGCAGATCAACGTGCGCACCGGCATCTCCACCGGCATCGTGCCCCTGCACCCGGGGGCGGAGCAGTGGTACCGGGACCACAAGCCCGCGTCGGAGGGCACGGGCAGCGCCTGAGCCGGTCCCGGGCCGCTTCACCCTGCCCACTTGACAAGACGAACTACATATCAGTCCTCGTCGGCGGTGGGTTCGGCCGGGGGCAGGGTGATCACGACGCCGAACCCGTGCCGCCCCTGGTCGGCCAGACCGTCGCCGAGGGTGAGCCGGCCACCGGCCTGGCGGACCAGGTCGGCTGCGATGGCCAGTCCCAACCCGGTGCCTTCGGTGTTCTGGTGGGTGGTCGAACGCCAGAACCGGTCCAGTGCCGAATCGCGCTCCTCCTCCGGCAGCCCCGTGCCGTTGTCGAGGACCCGGATCCGGACCTCCTCCCCGTCCTCGGCGCGTACCTCGATCCTGGAACCGCCGGACAGCCTCAGGGCGTTGCTGACCAGCTCGTCCAGGATGCTGCCCAGACCGCCCGCCGGGGCGATCGCCCACACCGCTTCGGGCAGGTCCGTGGTCACCTCGATGCCCTGTGACTCCCCCAGCGCGCTCCAACGCGTCACCCGGGTGCCGACAAGTCCGGTGACCTCCACTGCCTCAGTACCGGTGACGCTCTCCAACCGGGTCGCGGCGAGGAGCGAGTTCAGCATCCGGTGCATCGCCGTGGCCTCGTCGATCGCGACCGCGTGCGCCTCGCGGGCCCGTTCGCCCTTCAGGTAGGGACCGAGGTTCTCCACGGAAAGGCGGAGGCTGGCGAGCGGGTTGCGGAGCTGGTGTGAGGCCTCCGAGACGAAGGAGCGCTGCCGTTCCAGGGCCCGGCGCACGACCTCCACCATCGTGTTGAAGGAGTCCGTGAGCCGGCGCAGCTCCGGCGGTCCGCTCTCGGCGTCCACGCGCACCTCCAGGTCGCCGGAGGTCACCGCGGTGGTGGCCCGGTCCAGGCGCTGGATGGGTTGGAGGACCCAGCGGGACAGCGGCATCGCCGCCGCGACCAGCAGCGCCAGCGGGATGACGCTGGCCAGGGCCATCCACCCCCACGTGCCGAGGACCGCCGTGCTCAGCTCTTCGGTCGGCGCGACCAGTACCACCGCACCGGCCACCTCGCTGTCGCGGCCGATGGGTTCGGCGATCACCAGGGGGCCGGAGTCCCACGGCCACATCGTGCTCGGCGGCTCCGGCCGCTCTCCCGCCAGCGCGGCGGTGATCCCGCCGCCGGTCGCCGCGTCCGCCACCAGTTCCCGCATCCTGGGCGGTTCTCCTGAGCCCGCGACCACCTGGCCGTCGGGGGACACCACGGCGACCGGAATACCGTAGAGCTGCTCGTAGCGGGCCATCTCCTGGGCGAGCGCGTTGTGCCGGTCGGTCTCCAGGGCCGTACCCGCCAGCGAGGCGAACCGGCCCGCGTCGCCCAACCGGTCGACGTAGACGTCCTGGGTCTGCTGCTGGGCGATCACCGCGCCCAGGGGCGCAAGAATCGCCGCGACCAGCACGAAGGCGGCCGGGAGCAGGATGGCCAGGAGCCGCCGCAGCACGGGTCAGGCCCCGTCGAGTACGTAACCGACACCGCGCACCGTCCGGATGCGTACGGCGTCGTTCACCTTCGCCCGCAGCGAGGCGATGTGCGTGTCCAGGGTTCTGGAGGAGGCCTCCCAGGAGGCGCCCCACACCTGGTCGAGGATCTGGTCCCGCGCCACCACCTTCGGCGAGCGCTCCACCAGCAGGCGCAGCAGGTCGAACTCCTTACGGGTCAACGACAGGGGTTCGGCACCGATCCACGCCTCCCGGGAGTCGGTGTCGAGGGAGAGCTCCCCGGCGCGCAGCGGAGCGTCCTCCTGCTCCGGCTCGGCCCTCGCGGTCCTGGTCCGCCGGAGTACGGCGTCGATGCGGGCGAGGAGTTCGGCCACCCCGAAGGGCTTCACCACGTAGTCGTCGGCCCCGGCGCGGAGCCCGCGCACCCGGTCCCGTTCCTCGCTGCGCGCCGTGACCGCGATGATCGCCGTCTGCGGCCGCTCCCGGAGCTTGCGCAGGAGTTCGATCCCGTCCGCGTCGGGCAGCCCCAGGTCCAGCAGGACCACGTCGGCCGCGGGCGCCGACATCGCCCGCTCGGCGGTGGCAACCCGCTGCACTTCGAAGGAGGCCGAGCGCAGGGCGGTCACCAGCCCGCGTGCCACCCGGTCATCGTCCTCGACCACGAGAATACGCATGGCTAGTCATAGTAGGCAGAGTTCGGACCGCCCGTTCCAGTGGGCACGCGGCCAGGGGTCCTAGGACTACCGGCGGGGGATGCAGGGAGCGGCGACCCGCAGGGTCGTGAACCGTCATGTCCTCCAGCAGCGGCGAACGGCCGCCCAGCTTCGTTGGTGGGCGACCGCGCCAGCGGGCCGGCGCCCCGGCCTTCTCGGGCCTCGACCGGCCCGTCCCAGGAGATCTGCCTCAGGGGATCTGGCTCAGGAGGGCACGGACTCCGCGGTCTTGTCCTTCACCTGCTGGCGGGGACGACCCCACGGCATCAGGCGGTCCACCTGGTAGCGGCCGCCGGCGAAACCGAGGGCCAGCGCCACGGCGCCGAGGACCAAGGGCAGTTCGTAGCCACCGAGCAGCGGGTCGCCGACGTGGGCGAAGTAGTACGCCGAGCCCATCATGAAGGCGAGGAGTACCCCCGCGGCGGGCAGGACGAAGCCGATGATGAGCGCGACCCCGGCACCCACCTCGATGGTCGCGCCCAGAAGGGCGGAGAACTGCGGGAAGGGGATGCCCATCGCCTCGAAGCCCTGTGCCGTACCGTCGAGGTCGGTCGCCTTGGGCAGCCCGTGGGCGATGAACACGACGCCGACGACGGCCCTGGCGAGCAGGGTGGTGACGTCGCTGACCCTTGATCGGAGCGTTTCGGTCATGGTGGTTCCTGTTCTGTGAGCGGGTGGTCCGGCGCTGGCCCGGTCTCTCGACGCGCGGTTAAAATACTTGAGACCGCAACTTTTTGCCAGGAAACCACATGCTAACGGGCATCCGCCCGAACACAAAGCGTGTGCGCCGCCGGATGTGGGGCACCCGGGACCCGCCCTGGTCAGCGCAGATAACAGAACACGGCTCAGTCTTGGGGCTTGATCCCGCCCGGATCCGAGTACCTGGGCTCCTCGCCCAGGGGGTCGAGCACGGAGAGCATCGACTCCGAGATCTCCCGCAGCTGCCCGACCTGCTCCCGGCTGAGTGTGTCGAACAGCACCCGCCGGACCTCGAGCACGTGCCCCGGAGCCGCGGCTTCGAGGGCCTTCAGCCCGGCGGGCAGAATCTCCACGATGGTGGTGCGCCGGTTGTCCGGGCGCTTGTACCGGCGGATCTTCCCGTCGGCCTCCAACCGCGCGGCGGCGTGCGAGAGCCTGCTCTGCGAGGAGCGCAGCAGGCGCGCGAGCTGGGTCATCGTGAGCTCGCGCCCGGGAGCCTCGGAGAGCATCGCCAGGATCTGGTAGTTGGCGTGCGACAGGCCGGACGCGTGCCTGAGCTGCCGGTCCAGGGCACTGTCGAGCAGGTGGGTGGCCTTCAGAAAGGCACGCCAGGCCTCTTGCTCGTCATCGTCGAGCCAACGCGTCTCGGCCATCGGAGCTGGGCCCCCACACATACTTGAAACGTCAACTGTGTTGGTGCTGCAAGCAACACGGATCCCCGGCTGGTCTGGTGACACCGTCCGCCCGACAGCGGTCCCGGTGCTCTCCCCTCGTGGGAGAACGCACCTCTCACCGTCGGCGCCACTGCGGACGATACCCCTTCTGACCTACGGTTCCGGGGCTACCCCGCAACGCTACTACGACGTGACCCGCGCCGCTCCGGGTGTGCCGGACCCGCCGACCGGGTCCGCGAACCCGCCACTGGTCCGGTAGGCCCTCTCCCCCGGGCCCCGCTCACGGAACTCCGTCACTGCGCCGTCACCGATACGACGCCGACACGCTCCAGGTGGCGCGCCCGGGGCCCGCTATCCCCGCCCCGTAGGCACACAGACCCGCCGAAACACACGAAACCCCCTGTCAAGGGCTTCCACCCCTCATGGGGTTCTGGGAAACTCCCGTCCATGACGGGCTCACGAAACTCTGCCGACGCGAGGACAGTCGAGGATCTGCTCAAGCTTGACGGGCGGATCAAGTACGTGCACTTCTGGGAGCACCAACCGACGTCCAACGGGATATCGGCGAACTGCCTCTCCCAGTGGTGGCCGGCCGACTTCACCGTGGACGGAACGACCTACCGCACCGCCGAGCACTTCATGATGACCGGCAAGGCACGGCTATTCGGAGACACCGGAGCCGCGGAACGGATCATCGCCGCGGACGACCCGCGCGACGCCAAGGAGATCGGCCGGGAGATCCAGGGATTCGACCAGGAAGTCTGGGAGCGGGAGCGCTTCGAGATCGTCGTCCAGGGCAATGTCGCCAAGTTCGGCCAGAACGAGGAGCTGCGGGAGTTCCTGCTCAGCACCGGCGACCGGGTACTGGTCGAGGCCAGCCCCCGCGACCGCGTGTGGGGCATCGGCATCGGCAAGGAGGACGAGAACGCCGAGCGCCCCCAGTACTGGCGCGGACGCAACCTGCTGGGCTTCGCCCTCATGGAGGCCAGAGCGAGACTCGCCGCCGAGACGGCCTGAACCGACCGCTGCCGGAGGGTGGCACGACGGATCCGTGCCACCCGCCCAGCTCCGGTCCGCCCCGGGGCACCGGTCACCAGGGCAGGACCCCGTACCTGTCCGGATCCCCCGCCACCGCCACATGGCCCCACAGGGCCCCGCTCGGTCCGTCCTCGGGCAGCGTCGCCAGGTGCAGGCTCACCCGCGCGCCCTGTTCCGCCGTGCGGTCGCCGCTGTGCCCGTTGAGGTCGGTGGCGCAGTATCCCGGGTTGGCGGCGTTCACCTTCACGGACGTGTGCGCGAGCTCCTTGGCGTACAGGGCCGTGAGCATGTTGACCGCCGTCTTGGACACCGGGTACGCGACGGATCCCGTCATCCCGAAGAAGGGGTTGTCCGGGTCGGTCATGGAGCCGATCGAACCGACCTCGCTGGACACGTTCACCACCCGTCCCGCACGGGAGCGGCGCAGCAGCGGCAGGAACGCGTTGGTCACCGTCACCACGGACACCGTGTTCACGTCCAAGAGCGCGCGGAGCTGGTCGGGGTCGGAGGTACTCGGCCCCGACCCCCGGCCGAAGGCCGCCCCCGCGTTGTTGACGAGCACGTCCAGCCGTCCGAACTCCGCCTCGACCCGGGCCCCGGCCGCCTTCACGCTCTCGTTGTCCGCTACGTCCAGGCGCATGGTGTGCGCGTCCAGTCCCTCGTCGCGCAGAACCCGTTCCGCCGCCGCGCCGCGCTCCGTGTCCCGCGCCCCGACCAGAACGGTCATGCCCTCCCTGCCCAGCAGCCGGGCCGTCTCCAACCCGATGCCCTTGTTGGCGCCCGTGACCAGGGCGACGCCGGTGCCGCCGGTGGTCCGATCGGCCTGTGCTTCGCTCGTGTACTCGTTCATGCCCCCATCGTGGGCGGCGCCAACGACCGGGGAAAGGGACCGGCCGATGGTGGTACCGGCGGTACCAGTGTCTTCTGCGCTGCCGTCGTGCACCCTGGAGACTGGCCGACGTCCAAAGCGCACGGCGCCGCGTCCGAGCCCCACCGCGTCCGAAGCGCCCCGAGGAGGCCCCTGATGGCCGATCGCTCCGAACTGGCGGCGTTCCTGCGCGACCGCCGCGCCCGCGTCGTGCCCGCCGACGTAGGACTGCCCGACACGGGTCGGCGGCGCACCCCCGGGCTGCGCCGCCAGGAGGTCGCCCAGCTCGCCGGAATGTCGGTGGAGTACTACGTCCGGCTCGAACAGGCACGCGGTCCGCGCCCGTCCCGCCAGGTCCTGTCCGCGCTCTCCCGGGCGCTCCTGCTGACGGCGGACGAGCGCGCGTACCTCTTCCGGGTGTCCGGGGAGGAGCCGCCGCCGGTCCGTGGACCCGACCGGGAGGTGACGCTTGCGATCCGGCACCTGCTGGACAGCCTCACCGCCACACCCGCCTACGTCCTGGACGCCAAGTACGACGTACTCGCCTGGAACGGGCTGGCCACCCACTTCATCGGGGACATGTCCGCGGTCGCCGCCCCAGAGCGCAACATCATCATGTGGATGTTCCGGCGGCCCGACGACGATCCGAGCGTGGCGGAGCGGAGCTCCGGCGACTGCATGGAACGCAACTCCGTCGCGGACCTGCGCGCTGCCTACGCCCGCTACCCCGGTGACCCCGGTATCGGCCGGATGGTCACGACACTGCTCGGCACCTCGCCCAGGTTCGCCCGGCTGTGGGCGGAACGGGACGTCCAGGAGCGGCGCGGCTACCACAAGCGCGTGGAGCACCCACTGGTCGGGCCGCTGGAGTTCGAGTGCCAGGTGCTGCACGTACCCGAGTCCGACCAGCGGGTCATGCTGTACTGCACCGAACCCGGATCTCCCAGCGAGGCGGGCATGCGCCGCCTGGCCGCCGACCACCTGCCGCCCGGGGTCGGGGACTTCCCGGCAGGCGCGCACAACTCCCGGCTCACCCCGCGCCCCGGGCACGGATGAGACCCGCCCGGGAGGCGTCCACGGGCCCCGGGCAGGTCGGCCCTTGTAAGAGTGGGCGGCGGGACCCCCGAAGGGCTCGGTCGGGGGCCCCGCCGGTCTGTGCGCGGGTCAGCCCTTGATGGCTCCCGCGGTCATACCTCCCCGCCAGTAGCGCTGGAGGACGATGATGGCGATGATCAGCGGGATGACCGACAGCATCGAGCCGGTGACCACCCGCATGTACATGTCGATGTCACGGCCTTGGTAGGACTGCCAGGTCACCAGGCCGAGCGTGATCGGGTACAGGCGTTCGTCGGCGAGCATCACCAGGGGCAGGAAGAAGTTGTTCCAGATGCCCACCAGCTGGAAGAGGAAGACCGTCACCAGCGCCGGGGCCATCATGCGCAACCCCAGCGTGAAGAAGATCCTCGCTTCACCGGCCCCCTCCAGTCGGGCCGACTCCACGATGGAGTCCGGTACCGAGGCGGCGGCGTAGATCCGGCACAGGTAGAGGCCGAACGGGGAGAGCAGGCTGGGCAGCAGCACCGCCCAGTAGGTGTTGGCCAGCCCGATCTGGCTGAACAGCAGGTACAGGGGCAGTGCGGTGGCCGCCGCCGGAACGAGCACCCCGCCGAGGACCAGCCCGAAGACCAGTTCCCGGCCCCGGAACTCGTACTTGGCCAGCGCGTACCCGGCCGCGGCCGCGAGCACCGTGGCCAGCAGCGCGCCGAACACCGAGTACAGGAGGCTGTTGAACGTCCAGCGCCAGAAGATGCCGTCGTGGTAGGTGAGGACGTCCACGATGTTCTGCCACAGCGCGAACGTGTCACCGAGCAGGAAGCCGTGGGAGTTGAACAGGTCGGAGGTGGTCTTGGTGGCCGCCACGAACACCCAGTACACGGGCACCAGGAAGTAGCAGGCGGCGACCGCGAGGATCGAGGTGACCAGGATCTTGGACCGGAGCGGCGCACCGGTGGCCACGCCCTTGCCGGTGGGGTTGCGGCGGGTCGGCGCCTTACCCTTCGGCCCGGTCTTTTTCGTCGAGGCCTTGTTCGTCGCGGTCATCGCTGCCGGTCCTTCCTGTTGACCAACCAGAGGAACCCGAACGAGAGCACGAACGCGGTCAGGGCCACGATGACCGACTGGGCCGCGGCCACGTTGTAGTCGTTGTCGGTGAAGGCGGAGTTGTACGCCGCCATGTTGGGTGTGTACGACGAGTCGATGGCCGTGGTGAAGCCCGCGAGGATGTGGGGCTCCGCGAACAGCTGGAGGGTGCCGATGATCGAGAAGATCGTGGTCAGCACCAGGGCCGGGCGGATCAGCGGGAGCTGGACGTGGCGGGCCAGCTGGAAGGGGCCGGCCCCGTCGATCCGCGCGGACTCGTAGAGCTCGCTCGGGATGGTCTTGAGCTGGGCGATCAGGATCAGCATGTTGTAGCCGATGAACAGCCACGTGATGATGTTGGCGATCGACCACAGGACGGTGCCGTCGCCGAGCAGGTCGATTTCGAGCCCGACCCACCCCGCCGCGTCCACGATGGGCGAAAGCCCGGGCACGTACAGGAAGCCCCACAGGAGGGTGGCCACCACGCCGGGTACGCCGTAGGGCATGAAGTACATCGCCCGGAAGAAGCCGGGCCACTTCGCCGAGGCCGACTCCAGCAGTAGCGCGAGGACGAGCGCCAAGCCCAGCATGATCGGTACCTGGACGACGCCGAACAGCAGCACGCGGCCGATCGAGTCGATGAACGTGTCCTGCGCGAGTGCCCGGCTGTAGTTGCCGAACCCGGCGAAGGCCGCTTCCCGGCCGAGCTCACCGAAGAGCCCGTGCCGCTGCACCTGGATGAAGCTCTGGTAGACCGCGTAGCCGATCGGCACGAGGAAGCACAGGACGAACAGGCTGAGGAAGGGTGCCAGGAACCCCCAGGGCGTGAACGTTCCGGCCTTGAACCGGCGCTTGGGCGGCTGCCCCGTCGGCCGTTTCGCACCGGAGGTGGTGGTGGGGGTGCGAGCGGTGGCGGTCATGGCTCGCTCCTCACCGACAGGCCCTTGGCGCGCATGTCCCTGACCGTGTTCTCCTGGGCGGCCGCGAGCGCGTCGACGAAGGAGGTTTCGTTGGAGACCGCGGCGCCGAAGGCGTCACTGATGTGGTTCTTGGTGGCGCTCAGCGTCGGGCCCCACATCCAGTCCTCGGGGATGTGATCGGCGGTCTCACCGACGATCTCGGTGAAGTCCTGGTCCGAGAAGTAGGGGTCCGGCCCCTGGCTGCGCACCGAGTTCTCGTTGACTTCCTGAGAGGCCGCCCATCCGATGCCGCACTCGGTGATCATCGCGTCGACGGCCCGCTGGTCGGTGGACAGCCAGTTGGCGAACAGGACCGACTCGTGGGGGTGGTCGGCGCCGCTGAGCACGACCGAGGCCGAACCGCCCCAGGCGCCCTCACGGCGCGGTTCGCCCTCCCACTGGGGAAGGCCGGAGACCGCCCAGGCGCCGGGGTTGTCGGGGTCGTTGCCCTCGATGATGGCGTCGCCCCAGCTGCCCACGGCCCAAGAGCCGATGGTGCCCTGCTGCAAGGCCTGGAACCAGCCGGTCGACCACACGGGGTGGGTGAGGTTGAGGACTCCTTCCCGGACCAGCTCCTCCCAGAAGCGGGCCACCCTGACCGACCCGTCGTCCATGAAGTTGACCGACCACTCGTCGTCCTCGGAGCTGAACCACTGCGCCCCGGCCTGCATGCACAGGCCCGCCAGCCAGTCGGCGTCGCCGACCGGGAAGGACTCGATGAAGGCGCCGTCCTCCGCGGCGACGACCCGCCGGGCCGCCTCCGCGTACTCGTCCCAAGTCTGGGGGGCCTCGATCCCCCACTCCTCGTACTTGTCCGCCCTGTGGAAGAACAGCATCGGACCGGAGTCGACGGGCATCCCGTAGTGGCCGTCGATGTAGGCGGCCTGCAACCACTGCCACTCGTCGTAGCGGTCGGCGTGGTCCAAGGCGCCGTACTGGCTCAGGTCCTCCAGGCCGTTCTCCAGCAGGAAGGAGGGGATCTGGAAGAACTCGACCTGGGCCAGGTCGGGCTGGTTGCCCGCGACCAGTGAGTTGAACATCATGGCGTAGCCGCCGTCCAGGCCGCCCGGGATGGTGACGGCCCGGACCTGGATGTCCGGGTTCTCCTCGTTCCAGATGTCGGCGACCGCCTGGAAGTTGGGCCACCAAGTCCAGTAGGTGAGTTCGATGTTCTCGTCCGGGTCCTTCGGCGGGACCAGTGGACGGGTGCCCGCCGGTCCGACCGTGGCGGCGCATCCGCCGAGCGCGGCCGCCGAGCCGGCGGCGGAGGCTGCCATGCCGGCTCGGAGCAACCCGCGGCGGGAGAGGCCCTTCCGGAGACGCCCCTGTCCGGTGAGTCGCTGTCGGGCGAGGCTGCCCGTCCCTCTTCGGGGGATGGGAACTTTCATGCTGGTTCCTTAGGAAAACCTGCGGTGGGGGGTGGACTCAGCGCACGTCGAAAGCCAGCCGGTGCGCGATGGCGCGGCTGGAGGACCCCACTGAGAGGTGGTAGGTACCCTCCGGTGTGCGCCACGACTGTGCAGCGGGATCCCAGACCGCGAGGCTGCGCGGCGGGATGTCGAGGTGGACCGTGACCTCCTCCCCCCGTGCAGCGTGCACGGAGGCGAAGGCGGCCAGGGCCCGGACGGGTCGGGTGGTCCCCGCGCTGTCGGCGGGCGGTTCCACGTAGACCTGCACCACGTGGTGCCCGGCCCGGGTGCCGGTGTTGGTGGCGGTGGCGGTGACGGTGAGGGGTTCCGCCAGCAGGCCGCCGTCCTGGTCGGAAGCGGTGACGGCGGTGGCGGACAGCGCGGCACCGCCGATCTCCCAGCTGGTGTAGCCCAGGCCGAAGCCGAAGGGCCGGTGGGGTTCGACCCCGTCGCGGTCATAGGCGCGGTGGCCGACGAACACGCCCTCGTCGTAGGTGTGGACACCGTCGGCGGGGTGGGTGTCCATGACGGGGACGTCGTCGTGGGTGCGGGGCAGCGTCCAGGGCAGGCGCCCGGTGGGCTCGGCGCGGCCGGTGAGGGTGTCGGCGAGCGCGTGGCCGTACTCGTGCCCGCCGAACCAGGACCACAGGACCGCCGGGACCTCGTCCAGCCAGGGCAGGAGCACGGGGGCTCCGGCGTTGACCACGACCGCGGTGTTCGGGTTGGCGGAGCTCACCCGGGTGACGAGTTCGTCCTGGCGGCCGGGGAGGTCCAGGGTGGGGCGGTCATAGCCCTCCGACTCGACCTCGTTGTTGGTGCCGACCACCACGATGGCCACATCCGCGTCCTCGGCCGCCCGGACCGCCTCCCGGATCTCCTCCTCGTTGGTCATACCGGGCGGCTGGTGGCGGACCTGGGCGATGACTCCGCGGCCGAAGCCGCCGAAGTCTCCGACCTCCGTGTCGATCCCGATCCGCACGGTCGCGGGTGCGCCGCCTTCGGGCACCTCGACGTCGACCCTGGGCCCGTCAGGGTTGGAGTGGCGGGAATAGAGGATGTCGTCGACCGAGGCGCGGTCGCCGCCGTCGGCGTCGACCACGCCGTCGATCCGGATGGTGTGCCGGCCCACCGAGGCAACCTCGACCAGGTGGGTTCCGGGCTCCGTGAGGGTGAGCGACGCGCTGACCGCGGCCCGCTCCGCCCCCTCCGGCGCACCGACGTGGAACGCGCCGCTGTCGACCTCCGGACCGTCGACGGC
Organism: Nocardiopsis nanhaiensis; assembly: GCF_054778635.1. Taxonomy (NCBI): domain Bacteria; kingdom Bacillati; phylum Actinomycetota; class Actinomycetes; order Streptosporangiales; family Nocardiopsidaceae; genus Nocardiopsis; species Nocardiopsis nanhaiensis. Next base: position 21,943 of record NZ_BAAGZJ010000064.1, on the reverse strand, counting down.
CTTCCCCGAGCCGTCGTACAGGGTCAGGTCGATGTCCGTGAGGCGTTCGGGGGTGACGACGGGAAGGTGGCGGCGGGGGTCGCCGCCGCGCACGAGCGTGATCTCGACGTCGTCGGGCAGGGCCTCGCGCAGACCGTCCGCCGGGCTGACCAGGTACTTGGCGTTGACGTGTGCGCTACCGCCGCCCTGGGTGTAGGCGTCGACGGCGTTGGGGCCGATGAGCGCCACTCGCCGGACCGCGTTCGGGTCGATCGGGAGGACGGCGCCCTCGTTGCGCAGGAGGACGTGGCCGCGCGAGCCGACTTCGCGCAGCACGGCTTGCTCGTCCTCGCCGTCGACCGCGGGGGCGGTGTCCCGGTCGAGCTTGCCGACTCGCTCGGCCAGGCGCAGGAGGCGGACGACCTTGTCGTCGACCGCCGACTCGGGCACCTGACCGGAGCGGACCGCTTCGACCAGGGCTTCGTTCCAGGGGCCGTGCGGCCCCGGCATCACGACGTCGAGCCCGGCGTTGGCGGCGGGCGCGGTGCTGCGGGTGGCGGCCCAGTCGCTGAACACGGGCCCGTCGAAGCCGAGCTCCTCCTTGAGGAGGCCGGTGAGGAGGCCGCGGTGCTCGGTCGCCAAGGCGGCCTCGGCACCGTCGTCGTACCCGTTGTAGGCGGCCATGACCGTCCAGGCTCCTGCGTCCAGGGCGGCTTCGAAGGGTGGCAGGTAGACCTCTCGGAGCGTGCGTTCGCCGATACGGGAGTGGTACGAGGTGCGTTCCCGCTCGGTCTCGTTGCCGATGAAGTGTTTGGGGCAGGCGCCCACGCCCTCACCCTGGACGGCGCGGACGAAGGCGGCCCCCAGCGCGGCGGTCAGGAGAGGGTCTTCCGAGAAGCACTCGAAGTGGCGGCCGCCGGCCGGGGAGCGCTGGAGGTTCAGGACCGGGGCGAGGACGACGTCGACGTCCTTGCGGCGGGCTTCGGCGGCGAAGAACCGCCCGACGCGCTCCATGAGTCCGGTGTCCCAGGCCGCGGCCACCGCGGTGGGGCTGGGGGTGCTGGCCGAGTGCTCCTGGCTGGTGGCTTCGGTGCCGCGCACCCCGGCCGGACCGTCGGAAACGGTGATCGGCAGCAGTCCGGCTTCCGGGCTCCCATGCAGGATCCACGCGGTACGCCCGGTGAGCAGGAGCACTTTGCCCTCAAGGGAGAGGCGGGTGACGCGCTTGCGAAGGTCTGAACTCATGAGCCCCTTGCCCTGTGATCTGTGTCGCTTGAGCCGAGACATTAGTTACTTAATGTTCATTAAGCAAGAGGGGTAAAGGAAATCTCGATAGCGTGGGTACCGACCCGGGGTCGCCCCCAACCACCGACCCCGGGTACCCCCCGGCACGAGGAAGTGGAGAGCAGGAATGAGCGAGACGACCCCAGCGGACACGCGTTCCCACGAGGCCGGACCCGCCGAGAACGCTCCGCGCAAACGGGTGAACCGCCGCGAACAGATCCTGCGCACCGCGGCCGACGTGTTCTCGGCACAGGGATTCAACAACACGTCGCTGGCCGACATCGCGGCGATGCTCGACATCACCCCGGCGGGGGTCCTGCACCATTTCGGTTCCAAGACGGACCTGCTCACCGCCGTGCTGGAGCTACGCGACACCACGGACCCCGCCCCCGAGGGCAGCGGTATGCTCGACCACCTGGTCACCACGGCCGAACGCAACGCAGAGCGCCCGGGGACCACACAGCTGTACGCGGTGCTGTCGGCGGAGAGCGCCACGGCCGAACACCCCGCACAGGAGTGGTTCCGTGAGCGTTACACGGTTCTGCGGCAGGAAGTCGAGGACGCGGTCCTGGACCGGATCGGGCCGGAACACAGGCAGGCCGCCGGGACCCCTGGGCCGAGCGGACACTCCCCCGCCCGGTCGGCCGCCGCGGCGATCCTGGCCGCCATGGACGGACTCCAGGTGCAGTGGCTGCTGGACCCGGACGCGGTGGACATGGCGACCGTCACCGACCTGGTGATAGACGCCCTCGTGGCACGGCTGAGCGGGCAGAACGGAAGCGAGGCCTGAAAACCCCCGCACTGCACCGGGGTGCTCCTGCCCCGGACGGTCCCGCGCGGGCGGTCGACCTCCCGGACGGGCGACACGACAAGGGCGCCGCGGTGCCCTACGCACCACGACGCCCCAGGGTCGTGCTCTCCCGCCGGTCGGCCGTTCCGACCGACCGGCTACGTGTTACAGGTCCTCACCGTGGACGGAACCGGGGGTGCCCGGGGCCGTGGTCTGCGGCTCGCCGGTCTCGTCGAACTCGAGCCACTCTTCCCAGGTCGGCTGCCAGTAACCCCAGCCGTTGTTGTACTCGAACTCGCGGTCGGTGCCGGTGGTGTCGAGGATGTCACCCATCAGGGTCTCCTCGTAGAACCACCGGGCGTCGTCCATCCGCAGGTTGGTGCAACCGTTGGAGTTGTTGGCCGAGCCGATGGCGCCGTTGCTGGACATCTCGTGCACGAACTCGCCGCTGTTGGAGGTACGCACGGCGTACTGCACGTCCACCAGGTACGAGCCCGGATCGTCCTCGGCGATGCCGACGGTCGCGGAGTCCATGGTCAACTCCTCGTAGCGCTCCATCAGCACGTGGACACCGCTGGTCGTGGTGTCGAAGCGCCGGGTGCCCGCGCCGTTGCTCACTTCCAGGGTGCGCTCGTGCTCACCGTCGATCTCGATTTCCATCTCGTGATCGGGGACGTGCATGGTCGCGATGAGTTCGCGGCCGATCTCGAAGTCGATCTGGTAGTTGCGCACGCCGTAGACGCCGTCGGAAGCCTCGACACCGGAGAGGTTCAGGTCGACCGTCACGTCCTGGTACGGCTCCCAGTACTCCTCCGGACGGAAGACCGCCATCTGGTCGGTCTCCCAGTGCCAGGCGCCGGAGACCTCCTCCTCGGCGACGACGTCCATGGAGTTCTCGACCTGCTCCTTGTTGCTCACGGGCAGGTCGAAGTTGATCACCACGGGCATGCCGACACCGACGGTGTCACCGGAGCTGGGGAAGTTGGACTCGAGTTCGAGGCGCTGGCCGGCGACCGCGTCGAGGGTGGTGAACTCGGTGCTGAGCTCGGTCTCCTCACCGGCCTCGTTCTCCGCCGTCGCGGTGACGACGATCTCGGAGCCCGGACGCAGGTTCCAGTCGCTGACCCACTCGTCCTCGTCCTCGTTGAGGGTTCCGGTCATCTCGTACAGGTCGCCGTCGTCCTCTTCCTCGCCCTCGGCGCCCCCCTCGGCGTCGGCTTCGGCGACCTCGACCTGGTCGACCTGGACGTCGCTGATGACACCGTGCTCGGAGCTGACCCGGACGGGGGTGTTCGGCTCGATCTCCTCGACGCCGTCCTCCGGCGTGATGCTCAGCTCGGCCGGCTCGGCATCGGGATCGCTGTTGCTCTGCGTCTCGGCGTCACCGGAAGTACAGGCCGTGGCGACGAGCGCGAGCGCCACCAGACCGATGCCAAACCGACGTGTCACCGCCGGGTGGGTCTTACCCGTCACGTCTGAACCTCCATAGTCCAACTCGAACCCGACCTACTGCCTTTGCCAAAGTAAGACGCTCCAGCGCCGAAAAGGTTCGGAAATCCCATGCATCGGTATAGAGCGGTTATCCGGAGGCACGGCCAGCACGCCCGGAACCGACGAGGATACACCTAGGGGGTACGCGCCTCATCCACTGGGTGACCGAGGCCTCAAGCGCGGAAAAGCCCAGGCACTTGCCGTTACGGATCCTACCTACCTAGAATATTGTTCGATCGATCAGGTTTCTGGGAAAGAAAGCTGACCAACTGATCAGATTTACTCGCGGAGGAGAAGTACCATGCCGTGGATCTGGTTGATCCTCGCGATCGCCCTCGAGGTCTTCGCCACCACGTCCCTGAAGTTCTCCGAGGGCTTCACCAAGCTCCTGCCCTCGATCTTCGTCGTCGTCGGCTACGCCTCCGCGTTCTTCATGCTCTCCCAGGCCCTCACCCGCGGTATGCCGCTCGGGGTGGCCTACGGGGTGTGGGCGGCGGCCGGGGTAGCCCTGGTCGCGGTCATCGGGAGCGTCTTCCTTGGTGAGACCTTGACCTGGGTCCAGGTGGGTGGCATCGCCATGGTCATCGCCGGGGTCATGGCCCTGGAGATGGGCGGCCAGCACTGACCACCGGCGGCCTTCCGGCAAGATGGGGCATCGTGAACACCAACCAGTGGGGCGAGGACCCGGAGAACATCAGCGACGGCCGCCGACGCAAGGGCGAGCAGCGGCGCCGACTGCTTCTCGACGCCACCATGGGCGTCATCGCGCGGGACGGTGTCGCCGCCGTCAGCCAGCGCCGGGTGGCCACCGAGGCCGACGTCCCGCCCAGCACCGTCACGTACTACTACGCGACCGTCGACGACCTCCTCGTCGACGCGCTGACCCGGGTGAACGACGCCTACGTATCCGTCGTCGAAACCCTGCCGAACGACCCGGACCAGGCGCTGCGCGGCTTCGCCGCCCTCATCACCGAAGGGATGGGTGCCGGCCGGGCACACGCCTTGGCCGAGATGGAGCTGTTCCTCATCGCCGCCCGGCGGCCCTCACTGCAAGCCCAGGTCGATCGCTGGACCGCGGCTGTCGACGCCTTCCTCGCGCCCTACCTCCCCGATCCCGCCGCCCGGGCCGGGGTGGCCGCCGCCTCGGACGGCTACTTCCTGCGCTGCTGCATCAGCGACCCGCGGCCCGACACCGCGGACGTCTACCGGGCACTGCGCCGCCTCATCGACCGCGAGCGCGCCGTCGGCTGAGCTGGCACCCGGGACCAGTGACCGCACGTCCGGGCCGCTTGCTTCGCCCTCCCGTCCGGGCCGCTGGCCCTGAACCTTGCTCCGGCTACCCGCTCCGACGGGTCTCCACGGCCGGCTCAGCGCCGGTCGCGGTCGGCCCCGTCCCGGACCATGTCCACCAACAGCCGCAGCACGAACATCGCGGTGGTGGCCAGCAGGAACCACGCCAGGAAGTTGAGCGCCTGCGTATGCGTGGCCAATTCCGGCCAGGACACCCCCGGCTGCTCCGTCACGTTGAACAGCCCCACCGACATGAACCCGGTGACCACGGCCAACACGGTCATCACCGCGCGCCGCACCACCGAGCGCAGGAGTCTTCGGTCCTCGGGGTGGGCGAACATCCGGGTCTGCACGGTGAAGCGGCCCTTGTACAGCTGGTCGGTGATCCGGTCCAGCCTGCGGGGCAGCCGCCGCAGGGTCGGCAGCAGGGCGAGCAGCTCCCCGGACGCCATCTCCCGCAGATTGCCCGTGCCCAACTGCTCCGACATCCGTGCCCCGGCGTACCGCTTGGCCTCGGCCACCGTGTCGAACCCCGGCGACAGGTGCACCAGGGTCCCCTCCAGGGTGGCCAGCGCGCGGAAGACCCCCGCGAGCTCGGACGGCAGGACCAGCCCGAAGCGCGCGACCAGCATCAGCAGCTCGGTGAACATGCGCATGCTGGCCGTGGTCGCGCCGTGCAGGTAACGCGCCATGAACTGGCCGAGCGACCGGCGCAGCCGCTCCGCGTCGATGTCCCCGGAATCGGCGACCACGTCGAGGAGGGTGTCGGTCAACAGGACGGTGTCGCCCCGGTCGATGGCCAGCAGCATCATGTGCAGGGCCTCCCGGGTCTGGGCGTCGAGTCTGCCCACCGACCCGTAGTCCAGCAGCCCCACCGCGCCGTCCTCGAGGACCAGGATGTTGCCCGGATGCGGGTCCGCGTGGAAGATCCCGCTCACCAGCACCTGCTCGAGCAGGCAGTCCAGGAGTGTCCGGGCGAGGCGCTCCCCGTCCGGCCCCGGCAGTTCGGCCCCGCCGACCTGGGTTCCGTGCAGGCGCTCCATCACCAGGACACGGCGGCTGGTGTAGGCCTCGTACACCAGCGGGATGCGTACCGGTGAGTCCGTGGTGGCTTCCGCGACGGCGGCGATGTTGGCCGCCTCCACCTCGAAGTCGAGCTCCTCCAGCAGCGCCTGGGCGAACCCCTCGGCGAGCTCGACCACCCCGATCGCGGGCCCCCAGTCGGTGTGCTCGTCGAAGCGCCGCGCGAGTCTTCGGATGATGTCGAGGTCCCGCCGGACCACCGGGCCGATCCCTGGCCGCTGTACCTTGACCACGACCTCTTCCCCGCCGTGCAGACGGGCCGGGTGTGCCTGGGCGATGGAGGCCGCGGCGAGGGGTTCGGGGTCGAACTCGGCGAACACGTCGTCGGAGTCCCGGCCGAGCTCGCCCTCCAGGCAGTCGCGGACCTGTACGTAGGGGACCCGGACCGCTTCACTGTGCAGGCGGCCCAGTTCCTCCACGAACACCGGCGGCAACAGGTCGCGCCGGGTGGCCAGCACCTGGCCGAGCTTGACGAACACCACCCCTGCCTCCTCCATGGAGCGGGCCAGGGAGCGGGCCAGGCGCCGCTGGGCGGAGGAGTCTTCGACGCCCTCCCGGTGTCCCAGCACGTAGCCGCCGAGGCCGTGCCGGGCCAGGATCCACAGGATCCGCCGGTATCGGCCCATCCGGCCGAACCAGTCCCTGGTTTCCCGGGCCATGGCGACCGGCCGGACACGGGTCCCCCGTGGCATGAGCAGTTCCAGGGCAACGAAGGCGAGCATCGCGCCCACGGCCATCGCGAAGAGCATCAGCACCATGAAGCCCGGCTGGTCCATCTCCGCCGGCTGGGTGGTGTTGAGCGCCTCCACGTCGCCGTAGTAGACCAGGATGCCGCCCACAGCCCCTACCGGGGCGCCGACCAGCGCTGCCAGGGCCAGCCTCGGCAGGTTGAAGGGCACGTCCATGAGCCGGCTGGCGAGCTTGCCCAGGCCAAGCAGGATCAGGATGAGCGCGACCAGGGACAGCACCTGGCCGACGATCATGCCGAACACCGAGGTGATGGTCAGCGAATCCATAAACGCCCTTCTTGGTGGGGTCTCCCCGCGGACACCGGGAGCGCGCGGAGAGGCCGGGTAGCAGCGCGAGGGGGTGGGTGTCCGCGCGGAGGCTGGCGGACAGGCACAACCTTGACAGGTTCACCGCGGCGGCGACAGCCAGTGTCCCCAGCCTGTGGATAACCCCGGCCCGCCGCGCGTCCGCGCACCCGTCCCGGCACACGTAGGGCCCGCGGGAGCGCTTGACTGCGCGTCGTCCCGCGGGCCCTCGACCTCACGCTCCCAGCACGGGCCGCATGCCCCGACCGGGGGTGTTCAGGGCGTCATCGGGGGATCAGCAGGTGAGCTCCCAGGAGCACTCCAGCTCACCGCCGCCGGAACCGCTCTGCGCGAGCGCCGCCGGCTCCGGGGCCTGGTTGCCGAGGTACTCGGCCACCCGGACCACGATCGCGTCCTGTACGTCGGTGGGGGCCGCACCCTCGTGGTCGTTGTTGACGACGCTGAAGAACAACTCACCGCCGTCCGGGCCCTGCACGTAGCCCGAGAGAGCGCTCACCCCGGTCATCGTGCCGGTCTTGGCCTGGGCGACCCCCTCGGCCGCGGTGCCCTCCATACGGGAGGCCAGGGTTCCGCCGACGAACGGGTCGCTGTCACCGGCGACCGGCAGCGAGTAGTGCCAGTCGTCGTACCAGGGGGCGTACTGGGCGTGGGTGAGCAGGTCGACGACGGTGTCCGCGGTGACCCAGTTGCTCCGGGACAGCCCCGATCCGTCGTTGAGTGTCAGGTCGGACGTGTCCACACCCACCCGCTGCAGCGCCTCCTCCTGAGCCGCCAGACCGGCCTTCCAGGTCCCCTCGCCCGAAGCCTCCTGGCCGATGCTCTTCACCAGCATCTCCGAGTGGCCGTTGTTGCTGAACTTCATCAGCGGGACCATGACCTCCGCGAGCGTCATGGACGTGTGCTCGCCCACCGCCTCCGGATCCCACTTGTCCGGGACCGCACCCTGGGCGACCCCGCCCTCGACCGGCACACCGTTCTCCTCCAGGGCCTGGGCGAACAGGTGCCCGGCGAGCCCGGCGGGCTCGTCCACGGTGCGCAACGCCACGGACGGCTCGGCGTCCGCGGGCAGGGAACCGCTGACCTCGATGGTGTTGGTGTCGACCGGCCGGTCGATCACGAGCGTGTCCTCGCTCCCGGGGGCACCGGTGACGGCCTGGTTGTCGAGCTCGACGTAGCCGTCGGCGGCACCCGGGTCCACGGTCACGGGATCGCCCTCCGAGCCCGCGTTGACGGTCACCTCGGTCACCCCGGTGTCGTAGCGGTCGCCGTGGGCGACGGTGAGGGCCGAGATCTGTGCTGAGAAGGCGAAGGGCTCGTCCTCGGGCCACCAGTCGTCCACGAGGCGTTCGTCGTCGAACCAGGTGTCGTCGGCGTACAGGTCACCGACCGACGTGACACCGGAAGCGGCCACGTCCGCGGCGATCGTGTCCAGGTCGGCCCCGCTCAGCGTCGGGTCACCGCCCCCGACCAAGTACAGCTCCTCGACGTCGCCCTCGGCCGGGCCCTCCACCACGGCCTCCGTCTCGAAGGTGTGGTCGGCGCCCAACGCCTCCAGGGCGGCCGCCCCGGTGAAGGTCTTCATGTTGGAGGCCGGCAGCAACTCGGTTCCGGCGTCACGCGAGTAGAGCACCTCTCCGGTGTCTGCTTCGGTGACCACCACCCCGGAGGTCGCGCCCTCCAGCGCGGGATCCTCCAGGATCGCGTCGATATCGGATCGCAGTTCGTCGTCGCGCTCGGCCGGGTCGACCGTGTCGGCCGCGGCGGGTGCGGTCGTCAGGGACAGGGGGACCAGCGGGACCGTCAGGAGGGCGGCCGCGGCCAGCCATCCGCGTCGGCTCCGGCCCGCCGACCGTCGGGGGGTTGCGGGGGTCATGAATCTCCTTCGGAAGCGACCGTTCGGGAGCATGCTGAAGAACGAACCTAACCGAACGTCAGCCCTCCAAGCCAGAGCGTTTCCGGCGGTTCGCGAACCCGCCCCTCTCCGGCTCCCCGCCTGCGGCACCCGTGCCCCGCCGAACGCGAAACGGCGCCGAGGCGCGGCGACAGCCGCCCCTCGACGCCGTTCCCGACCTCTCAGAACTTCCGGATCAGATCAGCTCGACTACCTCGGAGTAGTGGCACGCGTCCCTGTGCCCGGCACCCCGGTCCAACAGGTCCGGCGGCTGGTCCACACACTTGGTGCGCTCGAGCTCCGAGAGCTCGTTGGCGAACTTCGGGCACCGGGTCCGGAACCGGCAGCCCGACGGCGGGTTGGCCGGGCTGGGGATGTCACCGGTGACGGTGATCCGCTCGCGGGTCCGCTCCTTGACCGGGTCCGGCAGCGGAATCGCCGAGATCAGCGCCTGCGTGTACGGGTGCGCAGGAGCCCGGAACAGCTGTTCCGTCGTTGCCGTCTCCACGATCTTGCCGAGGTACATCACGGCCACCCGGTCGGCGATGTGCTTGACCACGGACAGGTCGTGCGAGACGAACAGGTACGACAGGCCCAGCTCGTCCTGGAGGTCCTCCAGCAGGTTGATCACACCCGCCTGGATGGACACGTCCAGCGCCGACACCGGCTCGTCGAGGACCAGCACCTTGGGGTTGAGTGAAAGTGCTCGGGCCACACCGATGCGCTGGCGCTGACCGCCCGAGAACTCGTGCGGGTAGCGCGAACCGTGCTCGGGGTTGAGGCCCACCAGCTCCAGCAGCTCCTTCACCCGGCTCTTCGCGGCCCCGTGGCCCTTGCGGTGGATCTTCATCGGCTCAGCGATGATGTCCGAGACCGTCATCCGGGGGTCCAGTGAGGCGAACGGGTCCTGGAAGACCAGCTGGAGGTCTCGGCGCAGCGGACGCATCTGCTTGTCCGAGAGGCCCTGCAGCGGCTTACCCATGTAGGCCACCTCACCCGAGGTGAGCTTGATGAGGTTCAGCAGCAGGCGGGCCGTGGTCGACTTCCCGCAGCCGGACTCGCCCACGAGCGCGAGGGTCTCGTGTTCGCGCAGTTCCAGGGAGACCCCCGAGACCGCCTGAACCTCGCCGATCCTGCGCCTCAACAGGCCCTTGGACCGGATCGGGAACTCCTTGACCAGATCGGTCGCGCTCAGGAGGATCTCCGGCTCGGCACCGTCGGCGTCCCCGGCACTTTCCGATGGCTCCTCTGCCGCCTCCTTCAGCTCTTCGGCCGCCTCGGCGGCCAACGACTCGGCACCGGCCAGTTCAGCCACCGATTCCATGCCCTCGGTGTCCACCGCGGTCGCCTGGAACAGCTCGTCCGCGCGGGTCTCCGACAACTCGGAACTGAAGTGGCAGGCGGCCACGTGGGCACTGAAATCACCCTCCTGGGCCGCCCCCCGGTCCCCGTTCTCCCTGGTGAGGAGCAGCGTGGGCTCCTCCTCGTGGCACAGGTCCCTGGCCATCGGGCAACGCGGCGCGAAGCCGCACCCCCGAGGCAGGTCCATCAGGGAGGGCGGGGTGCCGAGAATGGGGGTGAGGCGGTCGTCGCGCTCACCGTCCAGCCTGGGCAGCGACCCCAGCAGCCCCAGCGCGTAGGGCATCTCAGGCCGGTAGAAGACGTCCTCGACCGCACCCATCTCGACGATGCGCCCGGCGTACATGACGCCGACCCGGTCGACCTGGCCCGCCACTACGCCGAGGTCGTGCGTGATGAGCACCAGTCCCGCACCCGTCTCGCGCCGGGCAGCCTGCAGGGCGTCCAGCACCTGGGCCTGGACGGTGACGTCCAGGGCGGTGGTGGGCTCGTCCGCGATGATCACGTCCGGGTCGTTGGCCATCGCGATGGCGATGACCACGCGCTGGCGCATACCGCCGGAGAGCTCGTGCGGGTACTGCTTGAGCCGCTGCTCCGGGGAAGGGATCCCCACGATCTCCAGCAGCTCCAGCGCCCGGTCCATCGCGGCCTTCTTGCCCACCTTCCGGTGCGCGAGGACCGCCTCGGCGATCTGGTACCCGACCGTGTACACGGGGTTGAGCGAGGTGAGCGGATCCTGGAAGATCATCGCGATCTTCTGCCCGCGCACCTTGCTGATCTCCTTGTCGGACAGCCCGATGACGTTCTGTCCCAGGAGCTCCGCCCGGCCCTCCACGTGGGCGTTCCTGGGCAGTAGTCCCATGATCGCCATCGAGGTCACGGACTTGCCCGAGCCGGACTCGCCCACGATGCCCAGGGCCTCGCCCCGGCGCAGTTCGTAGGAGACCTCCCGGACGGCGGGCAGCGGCCCGTCGTCGGAGGGGAAGGTGACGCTGAGACCGCTGACCCGCAGCACCACCTCGTCGTGTTCGGCGAGGGCCGCCTCTTCGTTGCTCATGTGCTCAGTAGTCGTCATCGCCGCACCGTGGTCTGTCGTGGGTCGAGGGCATCCCGGAGTCCGTCACCGATGAAGTTGATCGTCAGGCAGATCAACACCAGCAGCACACCCGGCGGGTAGAACAGCCAGGGCCGGGTGGACACCGCCGTCCGCGCGTCGCCGATCATCTGCCCGAGCGAGATGTCGGGCAGCTGGATACCGAACTGGAGGAAGGACAGGCCCGCCTCCATCAGGATCGCGACCGCCACCAGCAGGGTCGCGGCGACGATGATCGGACCCGCCGCGTTGGGCAGCAGGTGGCGGAGGATGATCCACGGGGCCGAGGCGCCGGAGGCCCGGGCCGCTTCGACGAACTCCTGCTCCCGAAGCGAGAGCACCACACCGCGCACGACACGGGCGATGGTGGCCCAGGCGAACAGGGCGATGATCAGCGCGATCGTGGCCCAGGTGGTACCGCCGGTGGTGTTGCCGGCGAGCGCGGCCACGGCCACGAGGGGCGGGACGATGATGAACACGTCCACGACCCGCATCATGACCGCGTCCGTACGGCCCCCGTAGTACCCGGAGGTGGCTCCCCACACGGAACCGAAGGCGGCGGCGCAGAAGGAGACCGTGAGGGCGACCTTCAGGGTCTGCTGGGCACCCCTCATGAGCTGGCCCAGGACGTCCTGCCCTGCAGACGACGTGCCTAGGGGATGCGCGCCACTGGGCGGCTGGTTGCTCGCGATCTCCCGCGAAACCGTGTGGTCCCAGGTCCAGAAGAAGGGACCGAGGAAGGCGAACGCGGCGATCGCGATCAGGGTTGCCAGGCTGATCATCGCCGGCCGGTGGCGGGAGAACCGCTTCAGGACCATCTGCAGCTGGGTGCGATCCTTACGGGGCCCGACCCCGCCCCCGGCGGGGCCGCGGCGATCGGCCGCGGTCTTGCCGTTGTCACTCATAGCGGATCCTCGGGTCGAGCACGCCGTACAGCAGGTCTGCGATGAGGTTGGCCACGATGACCACGACCCCGCTCAGCAGCAGCCAGCCCATCAGCGCGTAGGAGTCGTTGTTTTCCACAGCCGTGATGAAGAAGTCGCCGAGACCGCGCCACTGGAAGACGACCTCGGTCAGGATGACACCGTCGATGATGCCGGCCACGCCCAGGGCGACGACCGTGGTCAACGGGATGAGCGCGGTACGCAGGGCGTGCCGCCGGATGACCACGTGGTTGCGCAGGCCCTTGGCCCTGGCTAGTCGTACGTAGTCGCTGTTGAGCACTTCCAGCATGGACGTGCGCTGGTACCGGCTCCACGAGGCGAAGGTGGTCAGCATCAGCACGATCGTGGGCAGGGCCATATGGGCGAAGGCGTTGAGGAACTGGTCCCACAACGGTTCGCCCTCGGCTCTGAACCGCCCGTCCCCGATGGTGTTGAAGATCTGGTCACCGACCGCCTCGTTGAAGGCGACACCGCCCGCCTGGACGATTCCGGCGAACCAGAAGGTCGGCATCGCCAGTGCGAGGAAGCCGATGAAGGTCAGTGTGTAGTCGATCCTGGAATACTGCTTGATCGCGCTGACGACACCGGCGAGGACGGCCAGACCGAGCGCGAACAGCATCGCCATACCGACCAGGCGCAGGGTGGTCCAGAGGCGTTCGGCGATGTTCTCGCCGATGTCGTACTGGGGCCCCTGCACGGAGGGGCCGAACTCGCCCTGGAGCAGGCCGATGTCCCCGTCGCCGCCGATACCGGTGACCCAGAGCACGTAGCGCTCCGGCATCGACCGGTCCAGGTAGAGGCGCTCCTCTTCCTGTTCGATCACCGCGGGTTCCGGCGGGGGCTGGGCCGTCTTCAGGTCGGCGAGCGGGTCACCGGAGACGTCGATCATCACGAACGTGAGGATGGATGCGAGGACGAGGACGGGAATCGCGCTCAGGAGCCGCCGCATCGTGTAAACGAGCATGGGTGTGATCCTTCAGGGGTGAACGAGGACCGACCCGGCCCCGGGTTGGTGACCCGGGGCCGGGTCTGAGGCACCGGGCCGAACTAGTCGGCCAAGTCCCACTCACCGATGTTGTAGGTGGCGCGGTAGCTGGAGAACAGGTGGTCGGAGACGTTCTCCAAGTCCTCGTTGGCGAAGAAGTAGTTCGGCTCCGCCATGATCGGCATGACGTAGGCCTCGGGAACCAGGATCTCCATCGCCTCATTGGCCAGTTCCGCGGCGGTGTCCTGGTCCGGCGCGTTGGCCACATCGGCGGTCAGCTCGTCGACGTCCTCGTTCTCGTAGCCGCCGAAGTTGCTGGCGCTGGTGCTGTTCCACTGCTGGTCCGGGTTGGTCGCGAACCACGGGTTGCCCTGCCAGCCGAACTGGACGATGTCGTAGTCGGCCTCGGCGAGCATGGTGCCCAGGTCGTCGGTCATGTCGATGTTGGTGGTGATGCCGAGCTCCTCGAGCTGGGACTGGATCACCTGGACCGAGGTGTTGCGCACGTCTGAGTCGGTGCTGCGCAGGCTGAAGGGGCCGACCTCGTCACCGTCGAGGGTGAGGGTGTCGCCGTCCAGCTCGTAGCCCGCGTCCTCCAGGATCTCCTGGGCCTCGTCGAGGTCGCCGGTGCCCTGGGTCTCGTCCGCGTAGTGGTCGACGAAGTACTCGCTGTCGTTCCGGAAGGTGTGGTTGTTCTTCAGCTCGTACTCGGGGTAGCCCTCTTCGTAGTTGCGGGCGGCGATGTCGTCGCGGTCGATCGCGGTGAAGATCGCACTGCGCAGCTCGACGTCCTGAAGGGCCTCGTTCTCGAAGTTGAAGCTGAGGTGCTCCCAGGATGCGCCCTCGTCGATCTCCATCACGGCGTTCTCGAGGTCATCGAGTTGGACGACGACGTCCTCGTTGTAGTCGGCGGGGTTGGCCCCGTCGATCTCGGCGTTGACGAACGCGTTGACGAAGGTGCCCTCGTCGGTGTTGTAGGGCATCGTGATCCGGTCCAGGGCCGGCTCGGTCTCACCGAACCAGTTGGGGTTCGGCTCCTTGATGACCTCGTTCTCCAGGTCGCCCTCGACGATCTGGTACGGGCCGCCGGACCACTCCGGGCGCTCGGCGTGCAGCCAGTCGTAGTACTCGCCCAGGTCGTCCGGGTCGTCGACGTCCCAGCCCTGCTCCTCGGCCAGGTGGGCGGGGAGGAAGCCGCCGGCGACGTTGTGGGCGTCGAAGAGCTTCTCCCACTCGGGGTTGCCCAGGCCCTCCTTCAGCTGGATGGTCGCGGTCTTGCCGTCGACCTCGATGTCCTCGACCTTGTCGTAGTCGGTCGACAGGCGGGAGTCGCAGCCGGTGCAGTGGCCCTCTTCGGGGTTGGTCGCCAGCTTCCAGGTGGTCCGGAGGTCCTCACCGGTCATGTCCTCGCCGTCGCTCCACACGGCATCGTCGGCGAGGGTGATCGTCCACTCGAACGGGCCCTCGTCGGGGTCGTCGTTGATGAGCTCCGGCTCCTCGGCGAGGACGTCCATGTCGTACTCGTACGTCTCCGCGTCCGGCAGCCATGTGCCGGTGCTCGGCAGCACACCGGAGAGCATCTGGATGACGTAGACGCTGCCGCCGGCGGCGCTGATTCCCTGCCAGGCGGCCGGCAGGCTGTTGATCACCCAGGTGACCTCTTTGTCACCGCCCGCTCCATCGCCGCCGCCGTCGCCGGTGCAACCGCTGGCCACCAGCACGGCTGACGCCGCCGCAGCGGCGACTGCCATGGTCTTTCCGCGTTTGTGCATTACTTACACCCTTGATCACTAAAACGAGCCGTGCATGCGGCGTTTGCGCGGTACACGCATACCCCGCCGAACTTAGGCGATTAGTCGTTCAGAAGACCATTGAGCGAAATGTCTGTATAGCCCTACTGCCGGATTCGTGACCCATCCGCAACCGGTTCGCGCTCATGCGGCCCCCAACGTCGACATCGCAGCTCAACATGCTGGTAACACGTAGTCAACGAGGCATACCCGCAGGCCAGCGGCGTCAGACGAGAATCCGGCACTTGGACGGAGATTCGGACGCTCCCGAAATGCATTGCCGGACACGGGTTCCCCTGGAGCGCCCTTCACAGAAGCGTAAACATTGTTTATGCACGAGGCCGTTACACATGATCACTCACCGAGAAGCGGACAAACACCCCAAGTCACTCGTTGAGGGCTGATACATCGTGGTGGACTCAAGCAGGCATCCGCCCGGGACTATTCTTATACATCCACTAAACCAATCATGGGATGAAGGGATGTCATGCAGCACTCCCAAGCGAAGGCCGCCAGCCCCGGCCACAGCGGCGTTGAGACGTCCCGAACCCCACGCACGACCTGACCGAAACCGGGAACCCAGCGCCCATGAACCGGATAGGGTTCCGGGTGACGGCCTCCGTCACCCCCAGCCGCCCCGCCCAGCGAGAGAGGCATCCGCCGTGTCCGAATCGGTCCGTCTGGTCTGCCCTGTAGGACGCAAGTACGTGGAGCTGTGGGCTGGCTACGCTCTGATTGCACTCGGACTCGTGGTCGCGCTCGTCGACCCGGGGCACTGGGCCACCATCGTCCTCGGCGCCATCTTCGCGCTCGGCGGCGCCGCCTTCGCCGTCCACGGCCATCTCATCAAGGCGCCGGTACTGGAGGTCTCCGAGGAGGAGTTCCGCTACGAGCGCGGGAACTACGTGGTCACGGTCCCCTTCAACGACATCGGCTCGTACTACGTCCTGCCCGGGCGTATCCGCTCCCTGGGGCTCTGCGACCACGCGGGCCGACCGAAGCGCTTCCCGTCGCTGAAGAGCCGCCGGACCTCGCGTACCTACCTGCCACTGACCGGCATGACCAACCCCGCCAAGGTGGAGTCGTTCATGGCCGTCTCCGGTATCCCGCCCCGAAAGCGCTCCCTGACCTCGTGAGACCTTTCCCAGCACATCGGACTCTTCGCCCCCACGCGCCTCAAGGACATACCGTCACAAGGCTGATTCATCTACCCTCGGTGGTGTGAAGCAGTCCAGAATCACCGCCATCCTGACCGTAGCGGGGATGCTCGCGGCCATGTGGGTCTTCGAGATCCTCGACACCCCACTCGGGGGCCAGCTCGACCGGCAGTTCGGGCTGCGCGCCTGGGACACCGACGCACCCTGGACCGTGCTGACCGCACCGTTCATGCACGGAAACTTCGCCCACCTGATCGGCAACTCGCTGCCGTTCCTCGTACTGGGTTCACTCGTGGCCTTCAGCGGCCTGGGCAGGTTCCTGCTCACCACACTGATCATTGCCCTCGTCAGCGGCGTGGGCGTGTGGCTGTTCTCCGCGCCGCACACTCTGACCGTGGGCGCCAGCGGACTGGTGTTCGGCTACTTCGGCTACACCGTCCTGCGCGGCATCATCGAACGCAAGACAGTCGACATCGTCATCATGATCTGCGTGGTCATCTTCTACGGAACGATGATCTGGGGGGTCCTGCCACAGCACCCCGGAGTCTCGTGGCAGGCCCACCTCTTCGGCTTCATCGGCGGCCTCATCGCCGCCTACACACTGCCCAAGCGTGACAAGCCGGCCCAGACCAACCAGTGGAACCCCGGAGGCGCCCAGGGCGGCTACTACGCTCCCTGAGCCCGGTGCCCGGAGCGGATCCAGCAGCGACGCGGAAGGGCCGCCTCCCCTCGAGGAGGCGGCCCTTCCGTTAGTACAAGCTGCGCGGAGTGGGGCACGGCGCGCAGCCCGGTGCTGGCACGGCGCACGGCGCGACGGCCTAGAACTCCAGGCCTTCGGCGTCCTCACCCATGGTGCGCTCCAGGAAGAAGGGGTTGTCCGCCAGCCACTGCCGGGCCCCCGCTTCCGGGTCGGTGACCTCGGGGCCCACCGTGAGGACCTCCAGGGAGGCGAGCTCCTCGTCGTCCATGGTCCAGCTCTGGAGCCACTCGGTCAGCTCGGGGTAGTCCTCCGAGAACCCGTCGCGCCCGACCGAATGCAGGCTCTCGGTGTCGCCCATCAGCCCCTGGGGATCCTCGAGGTCCTTCAGGTCGTGCTGGGCGTAGGCGGGGTGCGGACGCCACAGCGTCACGACGATCGGCTCCTGCTGCGAGATGGCCTGCCCCAGCTCGTCCATCATGCCCGATCCCGACGACGTCTCCAGGGCGAAGTCCTGGTCCAGCTGGTAGCCGGGCATGGTCTCCTCCTTGGTGACCCGGGTCAGGCCGGCGTCCGGTTCGATACCGACGATGGTGCCGTCCAGCTCACCGGCACTCCCGGGGAGGTCGTCGATGGCGTGCACGTCCTCCATGTACCCGGGCACCGCGAGGGTGAGGACGGCGTTGTCGTACCAAGAGCCCAGGGTCTCGATCTGCCCCCGGTACTCGTCCATGTACTCGTGGTGGGTGACCGGAAGCCACATGTCGAGGTACAGGTCCATCTCACCCGCTGCCACGCCCTCGAAGGCGGGGGCGACGTCGACCTCGGTGACCGTCACGTCGTACCCCATCTCCGTGAGGACCGCCTCCCACATGTGCGTGACCGCGATGGCCTCCTCCCAGGCGATCAGCGCGATCTCGATCTCCTTGTCGTCCCCGCCGCCCGCTTCGTCGAGCAGGCCCTCGCCCTCGCCTGCGCAGGCGGACAACAGGAGTACGCCACTCATACCCGCGGCTGCCAGAGCCGTGCGCTTACGCCTGTCCATCGTGGATTCGCCTTCCCTCAGTACTCGACTTCCAAGGAGCGGACCGATGTGAGGGGGGTGCCATCGATACGGGCTCCGCGGTGACACACAGGCGACGGCTGCCCCCGGTACGGGAGCAGCCGTCTCATGTATGTGCCCGTAAAACGAGCTTATGTGCGGTTGTGGACTTAGAAGTCCAGACCGTCAGCGTCGTCACCCATGGTGCGCTCGAGGAACTCCGGGTTCTCGGAGAGCCAGGCGCGGGCGCCCTCGTCCGGGTCGTCCTCGTGCTCTTCGAGGGTCAGGTCCTCCAGGCTCTCCAGCTCGGGCTCGTCCAGCTCGAACTCGGCCAGCCAGGAAGCGAAGTTGGGGTAGTCCTCGGCGAAGCCCTCACGCCCGACCGCGTGGATGGTCTCGGCGCCGCCCATCATGCCCTCGGGGTCCTCGAGGTCCTTCAGGTCGTACTGGACGTAGGCGATGTGCGGACGCCACAGCGTGACGACGATCGGCTCCTCGGCCTGGATCGCGGAGTCCAACTCGGCGAGCATCGCGCCGGTGGAGGACTCCAACAGCTCGAAGTCGTCGTCCAGGCAGTAGCCCGGCATGGCGTGCTCGCGCGTGGTCCGGACCAGACCGGAACCGGCCTCGATGCCCACGATCTGGTTGCCGAGCTCGTCGGCGTTGGCCCGCAGGTCGTCGATCGTGTTGATGTCCTCCATGTAGGAGGGCACCGTCAGCTTGAGGCTGGCGTCGTCGTACCAGACGGACAGGTTCTCCAGCGAGTCACCGTAGTCCTCCCAGTAGTCACCGTGGGTCTGGGGCAGCCAGGTGTCCATGAACAGGTCCACGTCGCCGTTGGCGGCGCCCTGGTACATCGGGGCCACGTCCAGGTCGGTGACCGTGACGTCGTAGTCCTGCTCTTCGAGGATGACCTTCCACAGGTGGGTGGTGGCGATGGCCTCCTCCCACGGGATCAGCGCGAAGTTGATCTCGTCGGCGTCCTCGCCGTCGTCGGGAACGTCGACCAGGGGGAGTTCCGCTTCCTCGACCTCCGGCGGCTCAGCACCGGGGGTGCACTCGTCGGCGGCACCGTTGGTTTCTTCCTCGGGCCCATCGGCCAGATCGCTTCCCTCACCACAACCCGAGAGCAGGAGCGCGCCGCTCAGGCCGAGGGCCGTGAGCGCGGTGATCCGCTTGTTCATGAGTGTTCCTTCCCTTGGAAACTGCGTCATCGTTCACTCTTACGAGCGTGCGCGCTCGGCGCGCGCCTGCGGGGTGTTGCGGGTGATCGCCCCCGTCATCCGGTCGAGGAAGATCGCCAGGATGACCACGGCGATACCGGCTTCGAAGCCCAGTGCACCGTCGTTGCGGGAAATGCCTTGGTAGACCTGGTTACCCAGGCCACCGGCACCAACCATGCCCGCGATCACGACCATGGACAGGCTCAGCATGATGACCTGGTTGACACCGGCCATGATCGTCGGAACCGCCAGCGGCAGCTGGATCCCGGTGAGGACCTTGCGGGTCGGGGCGCCGAACGCCTCACCGGCCTCCACGAGTTCCTTGTCGATCTGGCGGATGCCCAGCTCGGTCAGGCGCACGCCGGGCGGCATGGCGAACACGATGGTCGCGACCACGCCGGGCACCGAACCGATGGAGAAGAAGAAGATCGCCGGAATCAGGTAGACGAACGCCGGGAGCGTCTGCATCAGGTCCAGGACCGGCTTGACGATCTTGCTGACCAGGTCGTTGTAGGCGGCGAGGATACCGATCGGGATCGCGATGACCACGGCGATGCTGCTGGCCACCAACACCAGGCCGAGGGTGTCCATCGCGTTGGTCCACTGTCCGACGGAGGCGACCAGGGTCAGGGCGATGAGCCCGAACACACCGAGTCGCCACCCGGCGACGGAGGCCGCCAGCAGGCTCAGCAGCAGGATCACGAGGACCGACATCGGGTTCGTGACCAGCATGGGCAGAACCAGCCAGCCGACGATGACGGCGCCCAGCCAGCCGGCCGTCATCACGATGGTGCGCGTGCGGCTGCTGCTGTCGAGCACACCGAGCACGGTCACCGCGATCAGGAAGACCAGCGAGACGATGAAGTAGGCGTCAACCCGCTCGGGCAGGCTGAACAGGTCGATCGCCCACAGGAACAGGAAGGGCGGAAGCTGGTTGATCAGCGCGCTGACCAGGCCGACCTGGACTTCCAGAATGTAGAGCAGGGAGACCACGGCCACGGTCGCCAGCAGGGGGATCCGGCGTGTGCGCACCAGTGGCACGGCGATGATGATCGCGGCGATGAAGGCCAGCTGGCCCGCGCCCGGGGAGATGAAGAAGTCGGACAGGTTGCCGACGGCCCAGCGGATGAAGTCTCCGACGACGTCGAAGAACCAGGCGAAGTTGCTCTTCAGCCACTGGTTGCCAGCCTCGAACCAAGCACCGAGCGGAATACTCGGTGGGAAATCGACGGGGGTCACTCCTGCACCTCCTTACCCGTGGACAGCGCCGCGAGCACGGAGCTCCGGGAGACCACACCGAGGCTTTCCCCGTCCTCCGTCACAACGCTGAGGCGCTCAGCGGTAGCCATGCTGTCGTACAGCTCGGCGATGGGTGTCGCGGCCGGGACCTCGGGGGTTCCCGCGTCGGCCGTCTCACCGTCGTCGATGGCGGACGCCGCGGTGAGTACCCGGGTCCGGTCCACGTCCTCGATGAAGCGGGCGACGTACTCGGTGGCCGGGTCGTTGAGGATCTCCTCAGCCGTACCGACCTGCGCGACACGGCCGTCGCGGAGCACGCAGATCCGGTCGCCGAGGCGCATGGCCTCGTTGAGGTCGTGGGTGATGAACACGATCGTCTTGCCCAGACTCTTCTGGAGCTCCAGGAGCTGGGTCTGCATGTCGCGGCGGATCAGCGGGTCGAGCGCGCTGAACGCCTCGTCCATGAGGATGATGTCGGTGTCGGCGGTGAGGGCGCGGGCGAGGCCCACGCGCTGCTGCATGCCGCCGGACAGCTGTTGGGGGAGCTTGTCCTCCCAGCCGTCGAGCCCCACGAGTGCGAGGGTCTCCTTCGCCTTGGCGTGGCGCTCGGCGCGGGGCAGCCCGCGCAGCTCCAGGCTGTAGGCGGCGTTCTCCAGCACCGTGCGGTGCGGGAGCAGCGCGAAGTGCTGGAAGACCATGCTGATCTTCTGGCTCCGCAGGCTCAGCAAGTTCTTCTTACTCAGGGTGGTGATGTCCACGCCGTCGATCTCGACCGAGCCGGAAGTCGATTCGAGGAGCCCGTTGAGCATCCGGATCAGGGTCGACTTACCCGACCCGGACAGGCCCATGACGACGAAGATCTCGCCCGGTTGGACCTCGAATGACACGTCGATGACGGCGGCTGTCACGTCGAGGTCGGCGATGGTGTCCCGGTGGCTGCCGTCGGAAAGCCGTTCCACGGCCGCCTTCGGCTGTCTCCCGAACACCTTGTACAGGTTGTCTGCGCGTACTGCTGGCACGGTCTCCTCTATGGGGCTTTCCCTGCCGCGAGACGCACCGGTAGCTCCCTGAGCTCCTTGGACGACCCGCGGTTCCCTCAGGTAGTCGGCCCGCGCAGAGCCCCCCCGTGCGCGCCCAAAATGGGCGAAACCGCTACCTGGTTCACGTCGGGGCGCCACCTTACCGAGATGTGTACGCACAGTTCAGGCGATATGTCACTACCAAATAACATGTTTAGCCGCCATAAAACACGTCCGCCGACCTGCGGCGCGGGTTCTCGTCGCCACAGAGCGCCCTTATGTGATCTCTACCACTCACCATTTTAGGGAGGTAAGTGTCACGATTGCGTGACAGGCACACTAAGCGACAGACCGTGTCAAAGCATGACCGTACCGTAAGCCGCCCTTGGGGCACCAGAGCGCCCCGGCTAGGGCGTGTTCGGTGGATGCTGCCCGTCGCGAGCGGCGCATCCAGTGGTGCTGGCACAAGGCCGAAGAAGGAGTTCCCCTACTGTGCACTGCCTCGCAAGCTCGGCAGCATCGCACAGCGGGG